>CAYUMA010000717.1:0-2213 GCA_964445675.1 uncultured Pseudomonadales bacterium
GAACAAACGCGCGAGTTGCGCGTCGGTGATGCCGATGCCGGTGTCGCGGATTGCGAACGTGTAAGTGTTTGCGTGACGCCGCACCGTCAACGTGATCGTGCCGCCCTCGGTGAACTTCGCCGCGTTCGACAGCAGGTTGAACAATACCTGCCGCACCTTCACCAGGTCGGCGTGCATCGTGCCGATGTCGCGCAGGCAATCGATCACGAATGTGTTGCCGTTTTTTTCCACCAGCGGCCGCACGATGGCGTCGGCATCGCTCACCAGCGCGGCAACGTCGCAGTCTTCGAGGAACATCGTCATGCTTCCGGCTTCCACCTTCGACAGATCGAGGATGCCACCGATCAGGTTCAGCAGATGTTTGCCGGCGGTGTGGATCTTGCCGAGGTCCGGCAGGAAATCGTCCTGGCCGAGGTCTTCGCATTCCTCCTGCAGCAGTTCCGAGTAACCGATGATCGCATTCAGCGGCGTGCGCAGCTCATGCGACATGTTGGCGAGGAACTCGCCCTTGTGGCGCGAGGCGATCTCGAGTTCCTGCGTCTTCGTCTGCAGTTCGTTGAAGAGGCGGGCGTTCTCGATGGCGATGACGGCCTGGTCCGCCAGCGTCTGCAGGATGGCTTTGTGGCGCGCGGTGTACGGTGTTGCCTCGGGCCGCATCACGAGGATCGCGCCCACCGGTCCATTGCGGCCCGGTAACGGCACCACCAGCGCTGCCTGCTCCGTCAGTCCGTTGCGGCGCGCCCACCGTGCGGAGCCCGGGTACTCGTCAGCCCACGCGTCGATCGGACCACACACCTCGACGACCCGGTTTTCTTCAACCGCGGTGACGAAGAACGCGCCTTTGAACGTTGGATCGCTGCGATTTTGGTGTACGGCGATGCTGCCGTCGAACCACAGTCGCAAGCTGTCGGCATCATTGATGCTCACGGCCGCACGGCCGCCGCCGCACAGCCGGACCGCTGCCGCCGCGATCTGCGGCAGCGTTGCGTCGAGGTCGGATGGCGCGCTCGCGATGATTCCCAGCACGTTGCGCATTACCGTCGTGCGATCCAGGCTTTCGCTGATGGTCTGGTTGCTCTCGCGCAGCTCGCGGATGAGCCGCGCATTCTCGATCGCGATGGCTGCCTGGTCGGCGAAGGATTGCAGAATTGGCAGCACAGCCTCGGTGCAATTACTAATCGCGATGAAAGCGACGACTTCGTCTGCGCGCACGATCGGTGCCATCGCGAAGTTGTCGATGTGCGCCCGTCCACGCTGTTCCAACTGCAGGGCGTTTGCCCTGGCGGTGTCTGATGCCGTCGAGTCGATGCGGTGGAACGCAGGCTTCCCGGTCTGAAGCGAGCGCAACACCTCCTCAGTCACTGGGACCCGTGAGCCGATCGGAACGTTCGCAACCGCGACGTCGTGGTTCGCCATTGCCTGGGCGATGAGCACGGTCTCTTTGCCATCCACGCTCCAGATGCTCGTGGGCAGCCCGGTCAACCCGACCGCGGCCTCGGCAATCTGCTGCAGCGTCTGCTCCATCTGCTCCGGCGCGCTGCTGATCTGGCGCAGGATCGCGCTGCCCGCTTCCTCGCGCCTCAGCGCTTCCGTTATCTCTTTGTTGCGCACCTGCAGTTCGTTGAACAGGCGCGCGTTGTCGATGGCGATCACGGCCTGGTCGGCGAAAGCCTCGATGAGAGCAATCTGTTGCGGAGTAAATGCGTCGTCCCGGTCGCTCACGAACGCGAGCGCACCAAACGCCTGATCGCCCCGCATCAGCGGCGCCGCGATTATCGAGCTGACCAGGTAATCAAGCGACAGCGCCGCGCTACTCGGGAACTCTTCGCGCAACTGCCGCCGGTTGGCGACAACGGTGCGTCGCTCGACGATCGACCGCCCGGTGACGCTGTGACGGTCGACCGGCCACGTCGATTGGGCTTCATTGACCATCGTTGCGACGAAGCCGCGTGCGACTTCCATGCGCAACAGGCCCCCGTGTACGAGATGCGCACTGGCACCACCCGCGGCACAGAGTCGCGATCCCGTCTCGATGATCGCTTCGAGCACGGGGCTTGCGTCGGTGGCCGAATTGGCAATGACGTTCAGCACATCCGCCAGCGCTTTCTGCTGCTCTAGCGCAGCGCTGACTTCCTGATTACGCAACTGCAGTTCGCCGAACATGCGCGCGTTCTGGATCGCGATCACGGCCTGGTCGGTGAACGTGGCGAGCT
>CAYUMA010000718.1:0-2991 GCA_964445675.1 uncultured Pseudomonadales bacterium
ATCGACGTCAAGGGTGCAATCGTCATCACGCGTTATGGCGGCGGCTGGCGTGGCCTCAAACCAAAGCTCGCTTACGAGCATGGCGCGATCGGCTGCCTGATCTATTCGGATCCCAAAGACGACGGCTACGCGATGGGCGACACGTACCCGAACGGTGGTTGGCGTCCGCAGGACGCCGTGCAGCGCGGTTCGGTGCTCGATCTGACGGCTTACACCGGCGATCCCCTCACCCCCGGCGTTGGCGCGACAAAACGCGCGAAGCGCCTTGCGATTGCGGATGCGACATCGTTGCTGAAGATCCCGACGCTGCCGATCTCATACGCCGATGCGCAGCCGTTGCTCGAAGCGTTGACGGGACCCATCGCGCCGGATGCGTGGCGCGGCTCATTGCCGATCACGTACCACATGGGTCCGGGTGCTGCGCGCGTGCATCTGACGATCGAGTCCGACTGGGGCACGCAGCCGCTGTACAACGTCATCGCGCGGATTCCCGGCAGCAGCGACGGCGATCAGTGGATCGTCCGCGCCAACCATCGCGACGGCTGGGTGTTCGGCGCGTGGGATCCGTTGTCGGGCACGGTTGCGATGATGGCGGAAGCAAAAGCAATCGGCGCGCTGCTCGGCACCGGCTGGCGACCGAAGCGCACGCTCGTCTATGCGAGCTGGGACGGCGAGGAGCCGGGCTTGCTCGGCTCCACCGAATGGGCTGAGGCGCACGCGGCAGAGCTGCAACGCAGCGCCGTGCTGTATCTGAACTCGGACTCGAATGCGCGCGGTTTTTTGAACCTCGCGGGCAGCCATTCGCTGCAACGTTTCAGCAACGACGTCGGGGCCGGCGTCAAAGATCCCGAGACAGGCGCGACGGTGCAGGAGCGCTCGCGCGCGCGCATTCTCGTCGCTGGATTCGCCAGAGGCGCGAACGAGGAGTTGAAGAAGTTCGCCAAAAGATCCGCGGAGGGCGACATCCCGCTGCAAGCCCTCGGGTCGGGCTCGGACTTCACACCCTTCCTGCAGCACCTCGGCATCACGACGCTGAACCTGTCCTACTCGGGCGAAGACGATCAGCAAGGCGTCTACCACTCGAACTACGACTCGTACGATCACTATGTGCGCTTCGGCGATCCGGGCTTCGTCTATGCGGTGACGCAGGCCCAGACCGTCGGCCGCACGGTGCTGCGCATCGCCAACGCAGACGTGCTGCCGCTGCGATTCGGCGGCTTCGCCGATGCGATCGACGGTTACGTGCAGGAGCTGCACAAACTGCAGGACGACAAACGCACGCGCAGCGACGAACTCGCGAAGCTGATCGATCAGCGCGCGTTCGCGCTTGCGGCGGACCCGACTCGCCCCGTGCTCGCGCCCGAGCGCGAACCCGCAGTCCCGTACATCAACCTCGCACCGCTCGACAACACGCTCGTGCGCCTGAAGAAAAGCGCAAAAGCGTATGACGATGCGTACGACAAATTCGCACGCGGCGACGTCACGCTGACGGCGGACGCGCGCACGTCGCTGAACGCGACGCTGCAGGGCATCGAGCAGACGTTGACGGACGCGCGTGGGCTACCCGGACGCAGCTGGTACCGGCACCTCGTCTACGCGCCGGGAACACAGACGGGTTACGCCGCGAAAACGTTGCCCGGCGTGCGCGAAGCCATCGAACAGAATCGCTTCGACGAAGCCAACGCGTACGCGGTGATCACGGCGGAGGCGTTGGAGCGCTATTGCGATCGACTGGACGGGGCGACAGCGCTGCTTCGTTAGGCGATTGATCGCGGGAGACCGCTCCCACGAGGATGGTCGCTCCCACAGTGGGTGACTGGAATGTAGGAGCGATCTCCCGATCGCGATCCGCCTACGGGGTGGCGCTACCCCATCGTGGCATCGCCGATCTCTCGAGTTCGTCGCGCGCGTGCGACACCACGATACGGCGGTTCGCGTCCGACGCGAACGCGTTCAACCACGCGCGCAGCTCAGCCAATCTGTCAGGCGACTCGGGGACCAACAGGTGGCTGTAGACCCACGGTTTAGTCCGATCCCCGACGATGTCCTGTCGCGAGAACGCAAGGTCGCCGACGAACGCCCACGTGACGTCGCCGACCTTGACGAAATACATCGTGCTGCACGGGGTGTGGCCGCCGGCAGACACAGCGACGATGCCCGGGTAGCCGGGAATCGAGTAGACCGGTCCACCGTCGAGGCGCGCGGTTTTTGCGCACTCCGCCGCCGTGATATCCCGTTTGCCGCCGCGGGTCAGGTAGTTCGCACGATCGGCCGAAAGCGGCGTCTGGAAGAGCGCGATGTCGCGCGTACTGCCGTTGCACAACGAACCGATGCCGCCGGTGTGGTCGACATGCAGATGCGTGAACACCACCGCACCGACCGCCGCCGCGCGATCGCCGAGCTGTTCACCGAGGGAACCATAAATGACGCTCGGCTGAGCGCCGATCAGCTCGAATGGTTTCCCAAAACTCACCGCACCTTCACGCGTCATGCCGGCGTCGATCGACAACATCCGTCCGTCGCGCCACTCGATCAGAAACGCGGGGTGGCCGAGCCGGCCGGTCGGCGTGCTCTGCTCGGCAGTCAGGACATAGCCGATGCGCACCGGGGTGTCTTCATTCGCAAGCGCAGCGTCGATCGCGGTGCGGTCGGGCAGCGGCGGATTGATGGAGCGTATTTCCCAGTGGGCTTCGAGCAGGAAGAGCAATGCGCCGATGAGCACGACCCCGACGGCGGCGGCCAGGAGTTTGAGTAGACGGCGCATCTGAAGCAGTACCAGCTATTGGCTCCGCGGGGATCATAAGCGATCGCGGTCTGGAGACCGCTCCAACAGGGGGGCTCTTTGTTGGAGCGATCTCCAGATCGCGATACGCTTACCTACAGGACGCGCGGTCACCAACCTATGCCGCTTAGCATCTTGCCGGCATAACTTCGCGCGATGCCGCACACCAAAGACCTGCGCAAGGGTCGTTTCAACGAAGCACACCGGAT
>CAYUMA010000719.1:0-4833 GCA_964445675.1 uncultured Pseudomonadales bacterium
CGCCCCTTGCGTCCGGTCATAAAACCCGGCCGCCCACTGTCCAGATCGCCGCGCGCGACCTTGCGGGCCACGATGAGCAGGAAGATGACGCCGATCGTCACGTGTGTGCCGTGGAAGCCGGTGATCATGAAGAACGTTGCACCGAACTGTGCAGCGCCCATGGGGTTACCCCAGGGACGGACGCCCTCATCGACGATCAGCTTGGTCCACTCGAAGGCCTGCATGCCGACGAATGACGCGCCGAATAACGCGGTGACGAGCAACAGGATCGCGGTCATCCTGCGATTTTTCTCGTAGCCGAACTTCACCGCCATCGCCATCGTGCCGCTGCTGCTGATCAAGATGAACGTCATGATCGCGATCAGGATGAGCGGAATTTTTTGCCCAGCGATCGTCAGCGCGAACACTTCGCTGGGATTCGGCCAGTCGGCTGTCGAGGACATGCGCACCGTCATGTAGGAGACGAGGAAGCACGAGAAGATGAACGTGTCGCTCAAGAGAAAGATCCACATCATGGCCTTTCCCCAGGGCACCTGTTTGAACGCGCGCTGATCCGATGACCAGTCCGCAGCAATGCCGCTCAAACCTGGAATCGAACCTGGTGCAAGCGCGACGGATTCTGACACGGCTTCTTTTCCTCTTTCAGGTGGACCAGAACAGGTAGAACAAAACCAGCCAAAGGAGCAGCAGGAAATGCCAGTAGATCGCACAGAGCTCGACGCTCAATTTAACGACGTGCGGGTCAAGTCCGCGCCACACCTTTGACGCAGTTCTGCCCCACGCGACCAGGCCGCCGAAGATATGCACGGCGTGAAGGCCGGTGATCAGATAGAAAAACGCGTTGGCGGGATTCGCCGCGAGGAAATAACCGGAGCCGACAAGTTGTTGCCAAACCAGCAGTTGTCCGACCATGAACGCAAAAGCGCCCGCGCCGCCCACCATCAGCCCGAGTTTGAGTCCTCGCGAGTCGCCGCGGCTCGCCGCACGCCAAGCCCACTGCAGCCCGATGCTTCCGAGCATCAGGATGCCGGTGTTGACGAACAAGAGCTTGGGCTCGGGCAGCGGTCTCCAATCCCCCATATGCATGCGCATCATGTACGCGCTGGCGAACAGTGCGAACAGCGATATCACCACGCAGAGAAATACGAACAGACCGATTTTGGGTGCGCGTGCCGACACGGCCAGTTGCCCTTGCGTGCCGACCCAATCGGCCGTCCACGGCTCGACGTTGATCGACTGACGAACCAGCCAGACGACGAATACGCCCATCAACGTCGCCAGGAATATCAGCGTAATCGTCATGAACCGGGCGCCCTTGCCGGGTCTTCGGCATCCTTCATGACGACGGCGTCGCGTGGCACGTTCTGCGGTATGAAGTCATCGGCCGCGCCGGGTACGCCGTAGTCGTACGCCCAGCGATAAACAATCGGCAGCTCTGGACCGAAGTTGCCATGCTTCGGCGGCGTATCAGGGGTTTGCCACTCGAGCGTCGTCGCCTCCCAGGGGTTCGGGCCGGAGGCGCGGCCTTTGAAGTAGCTATGCACGAGGTTGTACAAAAAAATCACTTGTGCGGCGGCAACGACGAGCGCGGCGATGGTGATCGCTTCGTTCACCGATTGGACCGAATCGGATAGGAAGTTCGTCTCACCGATGGCGAAGTAGCGACGCGGCACCCCCGCGAAGCCGAGATAGTGCATCGGGTAGTAGATGGCGTAAGTGCCGAGAAAGGTGATCCAGAAATGGATCTTGCCCATGGTGTCGTTGAGCATCCGACCGGTGATCTTCGGGTACCAGTGATAGATCGCCCCGAACACCACGAGGATCGGGGAGACGGCCATTACCATGTGGAAGTGGGCGACGACGAACATCGTATCCGACAGCGGGACGTCCACCGTCACATTGCCGAGGAAGAGACCCGTGAGGCCGCCGTTGATGAACGTGAAGACGAAGCCGATGGCGAAAAGCATTGGCACCGTGAGCCGGATGTTGCCGCGCCACAGCGTGAGCACCCAGTTGTAGACCTTGATGGCGGTGGGCACAGCGATGATCAGCGTGGTGGTGGCAAAGAAAAATCCAAAATAAGGATTCATCCCGCTTACATACATATGGTGCGCCCAGACCACGAAGCTCAGTGCACCGATCGCAATAATCGCCCACACCATCATGCGATAGCCGAAGATGTTCTTGCGTGCGTGAGTTGCGAGCAGGTCCGAGACGATCCCGAAGGCCGGCAATGCCACGATGTACACCTCAGGATGGCCGAAGAACCAGAACAGATGCTGGAACAGCACCGGGCTGCCGCCGCTGTGCTCAGTCTGTTCGCCGAGTGACACCATGGCTGGCATGAAGAAGCTCGTCCCCAGGAGCCGATCGAGAATCATCATGATTGCGCTGACGAACAGCGCCGGGAACGCGAGCAATGCGAGGACGGTGGCCATGAAGATGCCCCAGACCGTCAACGGCAAGCGCATCAGCGTCATGCCGCGGGTACGCGCCTGGAGCACTGTCACTACGTAGTTGAGCCCACCCATGGTAAAACCGATGATGAAGAACGCGAGCGAGACGAGCATCAGGATGATGCCGGCGTCGCTGCCGGGCGTGCCCTCGCTGATCGCTTGAGGCGGGTACAGTGTCCATCCGGCACCGGTCGGTCCGCCGGGGACGAAAAAACTCGCGACGAGCAGCAGCACGGCGAATAGATATACCCAATAGCTCACCATGTTCACGTACGGGAATACCATGTCGCGGGCGCCGACCATCAGCGGGATGAGGTAATTGCCGAAGCCGCCCAGAAACAACGCGGTGAGCAGGTAGATCACCATGATCATGCCGTGCATCGTCACGAACTGGAGGTAGTTACTGGGATCGATGATCGAGAACGTGTTCGGGAAACCGAGTTGCAGCCGCATCAAGACCGACAACCCCAGGGCCACTAGGCCGATGGCGATCGCCGTGATGCCGTATTGAATGGCGATCACCTTCGCGTCCTGGCTCCAGATGTATTTGCCGATGAACGTTTTCGGATGGTAAAGCTCGACTTCATCGACTTCGGCCGGGCCTACGAAATTTACTGCGTCGTGCGTCGCTTGAGACATGGGTTAGTTCTCGCTACGAAGGTTTGCGTTCGGCGACGGGCTCGTCCCCAACGTGTTCACATAGGCGACCACGTCGTTGATTGCCGCCTGGTCGGGCAAAATGTCGGCCATCAGCGCCATTTGTTTGCCGTATAAATCCTCCGGATGGCGTCCGCGAACGCCGTCCTTGAAGTTCTTTAACTGCGTCGACAAATACCAGTCGCTCATGCCCGCCTGACGCGGTGCGTTGGTTGCCTGATTACCTTGGCCGGCGGCCCCATGGCAGGCGCGGCACGTGGTGTAGATGTGTGCGCCGTGAGCGACATCGCCGACCACAGTCAGCGCCGGCAGTTGATCAGGAAACGTTCCGATGTGCGCGATGACGTCCTCGACCGCGGCTGGGTCGGCGAGCGTGGTGACCATCGCAGCCATCTGCTGGCCGAAGACGTCCTGTGGATCCGCGCCGCGCACGCCGGTTTTGAAATGTTCGAGTTGGCGCTTCAAATACCACGCTTCCTGACCGGCGATCTTCGGGGCGTTCAATACGGAATTACCCTCGCCTTGAGGTCCGTGACAGGCGCTGCAGACCGCGTATAGCGCCTGCCCCACAACGGGATTACCGGGCTTACGGTTGTTAAGGTCGGCGTAGGTAGGCTGCATGGCGAGCCAGCTGTTGAAGTCTGCCCGCTCGTCCACGACCACCCGGCCACGCATGGCGAAATGGCCGAGGCCACACAACTCTTCGCAGAATACTTCGAACTCGCCGGTGCGCGTGGGTGTCAGCCAGATGAAGGTGACGAGACCCGGCACCAGATCCATCTTGACGCGAAATTCGGCGACCGTGAAATTGTGCAGCACGTCCTTGGAACGCAGCAGCACCTTGACGGGCTCGTCGACCGGAAGATGCAGGATCGGGTTCGTAATGAGGATGTCGTCCTGGCCGTCGGGATCGTCAGGGTCCATCCCGAACGGGTTGGTATTGCTGACGAACTTCGAATCGACCCTGCCGAGTTTTACGTCCGCACCAGGAAAGCGGAAGCTCCAGTGCCACTGCTGCCCCACCGCCTCGACGATCGCGGCATCGTCCGGCACGGTGACGAAATCAGCCCATACCCACAGGCCCGGCGCCAGCATGGCAGCGACGCCGATGCTGGTGATTCCGGTGAGCCACAGCTCGAGTTTTTTGTTCTCGGGGCGATACTCCGAACGCCGGTTTTTGTTGTAGCGGTAGCGGATGACCGCGTAGGCCATGAATAGGTTGACGGTGACGAAAACGAACCCTGTGACCCAGAAGGTGACGTCAATGGTTGTGTCGATCGTGCTCCAGTTCGATGCCAACGGGGTCAGATACCAGGGGCTGAGGAAATGGAACAGCACCGAACCCAGGACCAACAGCACTAGTGCGATGCCAAACGCCATGACCTCAGCTCCCCCCGCCAGACGATGTTTCCGGTGCCGCAAGCGCGCGTTTTAGGGCAGCGCAGGAACGCTCTCGGCGCGCGACGGACGTGTTTTGCAATTGTGCTGATCCGCTGACCAGTCGCAGCACGTTTTCGCAGATGTTTGGCAAATCGGCAGCGTCGCTACCGCGATAAACGTGCCGCACAACTCCTTTAGAATCGATCAGGAATGCGGCTGGCAACGTTTCGACGCCGAAGCTGGCGGCCGAACGCGCCGTGGGATCCGCGCCGATTGGATAGCCCACCTTCACTTGCGCGAGGAAACGACGCGCATCGTGGCCGACGGGGTCAACGTTGAC
>CAYUMA010000720.1:0-4581 GCA_964445675.1 uncultured Pseudomonadales bacterium
GCGACGTGGTAGATGCAGAACATCGCGTCATAACGCTGCATCTGTTCAGCGGTGCCTGCGAGCACAAGCACGGTCGCCTCGTGAGCGCGCGTGTCGGGCGACGCAATCGAGAATTTCCCACGCTCCCAGGTGCCGATGACGCGCACGCCGATCAGCTGCTGCAGGCGAAACTCGGCCAGCGTTTTGCCGGCGAGCGGAGTCCCCGCGACGGCAGCTTCCGCGATGATCATGTCGCCGAATTCGCCGAAGACGTGCGCGCGGGCGTCCCCGGCGATGACGCGCCGGGCGAGTGCATTGCCCAACCGCTGACCCAGTTTGAGGACCATGCTGCTACCGGCCAGCGTGAGAATCTCCTCGATCTCGTGGTCGCGCGCGGTTGCGACGATGCGCACCGTCGGATGAATCTCACGCGCGGTGAACGCCGCGTTGGTGTTGAACACATCGCCGCCGGTCGTTACCACCAGAGCCGCCGCGTCGATGCGCGCGTTGCGATACGTCTCCGGATCGTCGTGCGCGCCAACGAGTACCTTGATGCCGCTCGCCACTCTCTCCAGCGCGGTTTCCGCGTTGTCGACCAGCAGCACGTAAGGATAGCCGTGGTCGCGCAACCGCGTGATCAGCAACGCGGCGACCGGGTCGTAACTGGTGATGATGACGTGGCCGCTGACCCGGTCGGAGAGGAAGCGCGGCGCGCGCGCCCGGTTCTGCGCCTTCAGGAACGGCACGTAGAAAAATTCGATGAAGACGAACGGCAACACGACGAGCAGCGACACGATGCCGCTCAACAGCACCAGAATCGAAAAGGCGCGACCCAGATCGCTCTGGAACGTGATGTCGCCAAAGCCCAGCGTCGACATCACGACCAACGTCCAATAAAACCCGGTTAACCACGAATGGCTCTGGCCTTCGAGCGCCATCAGCGCATGAAAACCGAGGCTGTAGACCGTGATGAGCCCGATCAGAAAGACGACATACACGACGACCACCCGCGTATTTTGCCGATTGCCCGAGTCGATTTGCGTCGTCGATAGAATCGAACCCAAGGACTTCATAGAATCGCCAGAGTGGTTTGGACGCAGCGTCGTGTTCGCGCTTGGCATTTTAAGCGTCCACGCGCAACAGTCGACCGCAATCAACACACCGTCCAGACCGGGATCCTCCATGCGACTGAGCGAACTCATTACCGACCCGGCCCAGGTGGTCACCGACCTTCAGGCAACCGATCGCTGGGGCGCGATCGACGAACTGATGGCGGTGCTGGTGAGCACCGCGCGCATTTCGCCGAACAATGCCGCGGCAGTCACAGCCGCCGTCCGCGCGCGCGAGGCCACGATGAGTACGGGGATCGGCCATGGCATCGGGATCCCGCATGCGCCAACCGACCACGTGGAGCGGGTCGAAGCGGCGCTCGGTGTTACGCATCGCGGCGCGGATTTCGAAGCGTTGGATGGAGCGCCGGTGCATATCGTGTTATTGCTCGTCGTTCCAAATAACCAGTTCCAACAGCATCTCGACACGTTGGCAAACATCGCGCGGGTTCTGAGCGACCCGCAAACGCGGGAGCGGCTGCGCGCAGCGCGCGCGCCCGTTGAGGTCCTCGAAGTCATCAGCAGCACCAACTGACCGCGCGTTTGACGGCGCTTGCAGCCTACTGGTTCGACCCGCTCGCGACGCGTGTCAGCCGCCTGTCGACGTTTTTTCTGCTGTACGTTTCCGAAGGGATTCCGTTGGGTTTTACCGCGACGGTGATCGCGACGCACATGCGGCGCGATGGCGTCGACCCCGCCGTGATCGGTGCTTACGTCGGCTCGTTGTATCTGCCGTGGGCGTTCAAATGGGCCTTCGGGCCGATCGTCGACACGATCACGTCAACGCGCTTCGGTCGGCGACGGACGTGGATCGTTGGTGCCCAACTGGGGATGATGCTCACGTTGCTCGCTGCGATGCCGATCGATTTTTCGAACGCAATCGGCCTCTTCATCGGCGTGATGGTGATCCACAACGTGTGTGCCGCGACGCAGGACGTTGCAATCGATGCACTGGCCGTGCAGGTGCTGCCGACCAGCGAACGCGGCGCCGCAAACGGGTTCATGTTCGCGGGTCAATCGGTTGGCCAGGCGATCGGCGGCTCGGGCATCCTGTTGGTAGCCGGGTCGCTGCCGTTGCAGAGCACGTTCGTGCTGGTGGTCGGGCTGCTTGCGCTGATCCTCGTCTGCGTATCGTGGCGACTGCGCGAATCGGCCGACGGCGCACCGCCATGGAGCCTCGCTGGGCGTGCGCTGGCGCCGTGGACGCGCATCGCACGACAGCTCGCCGCGTTCTCGCGCACTGCCGGGCGCGCTTTCGTCAGTACGCGCGCGGCGGCGCTCGGCGTCGTCTTCGCCGCGCTACCGCTGGGCGCCTATGCGCTGGCGCTGTCGCTGCAATCGAACCTCGCGGTCGAGTTGGGTCTCAGCAACAGCGAGATCGGCAAGCTCGGACTCTTCTCGTCGCTGATGTCGGCGGTCGGCTGCGTCGCCGGCGGTTGGCTGTCGGACCGCTACGGGCGCCGCCGGATGCTGGCGGTGTTCATCGCGCTGACCGCGATACCCGGCGTCTGGCTCGCGCTCACGATGCAGCACGCCGGATTCATCGCGCCGGGACACGTGCCTGGCGTTGACGATGCCGCCGTCGTGTCGGCGTTCTGGATACTCTGCATCGCATACAACTTCGCCAGTGGCCTGACCTATGGCTCGGCGTCCGCGTTGTTCATGGACATCACGACCCCGGCCGTTGCGGCAACCCAGTTCACTGCGTATATGGCGCTCGGAAATCTCGTGACGTCCTACACCGCGCTGTGGCAGGGCTTCGCAATCGTGCAATACGGCTACCCGATCACGCTCGCGTTCGACGCGGCCTTCGGCATGATTTCGATGCTGGTGTTGCCGTGGCTCGGTCCGAAGCGCTCGCTGCAACGCGTTCAGACTTGATCGACTGAGCCACATCTGCGGCCGCGTTAGATTCAGCGGAGCGAGTCGGCCGGCGCTTTCGAGGACAACCGCTCGAGCCGCTCCGCCAGCCAGACCTTGATGATCGACTGCCGGGTAACACCGAGACGCTTCGCTTCATTGTCCAGCTCTTCGATCATCCAGATCGGAAAATCGACGTTGACCCGCTTCTGTTCCTGCTTGCCACGCCTCGCTCGGGAGAAATTCAGCGCACTGGTAACGTCCTTGCCCGCGTCGAAGTCCCTATCGAATTTCCTGGCTTTCATAGAGTGCTACCTCTTCGGCGCGCGACCTTCTTACGGAAATGATGCGGACTGCCTCGCCGCGATAACTGACCACCGACGACCAGTGCTGCTTCCGGATCTTGCCGATCACCAACCAGCGCGGTTCATCCTCGGTCTTTGCGGGAATTTCCAGAACTTCCCGGTCGTCCCACAAAAGCTGTGCGTCCACGAAATCGATGCCGTGCTTGTCGAGGTTGCTCGCGCTTTTTCGAGGATCGAACTCAAACACCATAATGGTATACAAAATATACTGAAATGGAACCGTCCCGATGCACGGGATGGGACCTTAGGGGGTCGGACGCAGCGCGGGAATTCGTTCGCGACGCGACGCGATGTACTCCATCGCCGATCTCGCTCGCTGCGCCACATTTTGATTGGGGTCGACTATCTGTGACGGACCCGCCGTGCTACTCGAAGTACAGGCGCAGTCCGACGCCGACTGCCGACGCTTCGTCGCCGAAGGACGCATTGGCGGTGACCGCGAACATCTCGGTGAAGCTGTACACGACACCTAAATCGAGCGCCGTGTTGTCGCTGTCGTTGCCGAAGTCCACATAGCTGACGCCACCGTTCAGTTCGAGTTGTGGCGCGATCATCGCCCGCGCACCCGCGCTCAACCCGACACCGGTATCGTCCTCGTCGAAGTTGTTGAGTTCTACCTTTGCGTACACGACGGCCGCGCGGGCGACGAGGTCGACGGTGGGGCTGACGGCGAAATTGACCCCTAGGCCCGCATTCGCCGACGTCGTATCGATGTTCGGGAAATTCCTTCCATCCACTTCACCCTGCGCGTAGCTGCCGAAGACGTGCAGCATGTCGGTGAGTGCAAGGGAACCGCCGAGGCCGAACTCGTCGCCGTCCGCCTCGTTGAAGCGGTCGAACTCGACGTGGGCATAACCCACTTCCGCAAACGTATATCTCGGACCTTCATCCGCGAGACACACGCCGCCGAGAACACTCGTGATCGCGAGAATGGTCGCGCGGCCGAGAATGGAGGGAAACGCGTCGTTCATTGCAACATCCTTGTTGATTGCCGGAGTTGCTTATTCTAACGCACGCATCCACCATCGGGGCACGGTGTGTCTAACAATCGTTATGAGGGGTTGACATGAGTCTGTTCGCAGCCAAATGCGTCCGCTGCGGCGCGCGCACCCGCCAGACGTACCAGGACAAGCCCACGTGTGATCGTTGCCGCGACGAGCTCGAAGTGGCACTCGCGGAAGTCCAGGAGGTCGCGCGCGCGTGCCCGGCCGACAGCGCAACATTGAAGAAGGAAATCGTGCACGGCGTCATCATCGACCGTTGCCCCA
>CAYUMA010000721.1:0-4875 GCA_964445675.1 uncultured Pseudomonadales bacterium
ACGCGAACATCGACGATTTACGGCGGAACAGAAACTGCAGATTTTGCGTGAGGCGGAACAGCCTGGAGTGACGGTGAGCCAGGTGTGTCGACGCAACGGGTTGGCGCTGCGCGCAACGAATGCGCGCGCGCCGGACCTCCCGCCGGCGCGCTTCGACCGCCGCGACGTCCTGAGACGCGAACCTTTCGTTTAGCCGCTACCAAACCTTTCATTCAGCCGAACCCTACCTTACGATCAGCCGCTATGGTTTCCGCTGTCATCTACCCACGATTCATCAGCACGCGCCTCGAAGAGGCGTTAGCCGATACCCCCGTGGTGCTGATCCATGGTCCGCGCCAGAGCGGCAAGACCACGCTGGCCCGCGACGTTGGCGAACGCGCTGGGTACGCATATGTGACCTTCGACGATGACGTGCAGAGGGCGGCTGCAGAGGCAGATCCGGTTGGTTTCGTGGCCGAGTTGCCGCCGCTTGTCGTGCTGGACGAGATTCAACGAGTGCCCGCTCTATTCACCTCGATCAAGGCGTTGGTGGATCGCGATCGCCGGCCCGGACGCTTCATCCTCACCGGCTCGGCGAATGTGTTGATGGTGCCGAAGCTGGCGGACTCGTTGGCAGGGCGGATGGAGACGTTGCGCCTCTATCCACTTGCACAAGCCGAAATTGCGGGGGCACGAACGAACTTTCTCGATGCGTTGTTCTCGGCTCGATTTCGGCGCTCCGATCGCAAACGTCTCGGTCGAACTTTGGCGGAGCGGATCGTATCTGGCGGTTATCCGGCCGCTCTTGCGCGCCCGAGTTCGAAGCGCCGCGCGGCGTGGTATCGCGACTACCTGGATGCGCTGGTGCAGCGCGACGTTCGTGATCTTGCGCGCATCGCATCACTCGAGGTGCTGCCGCGCTTGTTGAGGGCGGCTGCGGGGCAAACTGCACGGTTGATCAATGTTGCGGACCTCGCCGCGCCGTTCAATCTGAGTCGTCCAACGATTCGTGATTACGTGACGCTGCTGGAGCACGTCTTCTTACTCGAAGAGTTGCCGTCGTGGCACACCAATCGCCTGAAGCGTCTCGTGAAAACGCCGAAGCTCCACATGAGTGATACGGGGCTCGCTTGTGCGCTGCTTGGAATCGATGCCGGTGCGTTATGGGACGATCGAACGTTGTTGGGGCAGCTGCTGGAGTCGTTCGTCTATGGGGAGTTGTCTCGACATGCGAGCTGGAGCGACGAGCCAACTTCCTTTTTCCATTTTCGTGATCGCGACGGCACCGAGGTCGACATTGTTGTGGAGCGATCTGGACGCGCGCTGGCGGGTGTCGAGGTCAAAGCGGCAGCGTCAGTTACCGCTGCGGATTTCAAGGGGCTGCGAAAGCTGCGAGACGCTGCCGGCAAGAGGTTCGTCTCCGGTGTGGTGCTCTACGACGGCGAAGCGACGGTTCCGTTCGGAGACCGTATGTTTGCAGTCCCGATTCCCGCGCTGTGGGAAAAACCTGTATGAGCCATGAGACCTGAGTCCGGCGACGACGAGCGTTCGGTAGCTGTGGATCCCGCAAGCAAATTCGCGCCGCGTTGCCTTTGCGTGGACATCGAAGTGGGCGTGGAGGATTCGCGTATTCGCCGCGTGGCCGGGTTGCGCGCGGACACCGACGATTCGTTCACGTCCGGCAGTGGCGATCTCGCGAACACGCTCGCCGGATTGGATCGCCTTGCGGACGGCGCAGCGTTCATCCTCGGCCACAACATCGTCGCATTCGATCTACCGCATCTCGCCGCCGCAAATCCGAAGCTGCGCCTGCTCGCGCTTCCGGTAGTCGACACGCTGCGCCTGAATCCGCTCGCGTTTCCGCGCAATCCTTATCACCACCTGGTGAAGCAATACCAGGATGGTCAACTGAAGCGGGTACAGGTGAACGATCCGCTGCTCGATGCCGAGCTCACGCTCGAGCTCTTCAAAGACCAGAGCGCTGCGTTGCGCGAAACGAATGCGCGCGCGCCGGACCTGGTGCTTGCCTGGCATTGGCTGACCACAACCGATGCCAACGCCGCTGGCATGAATGCGTTCTTTGCGACGCTGCGCCGGACGGTACGTCCAACCCATGCGCAAGCACAACGCGCCATTGAACGATTGTTGGCCGATGCCGGCTGTCTATCGGTTGCAACGGAACTCGCGTCGAATCTCGACGCGCAAGGCTGGCCGCTTGCCTACGCCTTAGCATGGTTGTCAGTGGCTGGCGGGAATTCGGTGATGGCGCCGTGGGTGCGGCATCAGTTTCCGCAAGCCGGCGCGTTGGTGCGTCGCTTGCGCGATCGGCCGTGCACCGATTCAGCGTGCCTGTGGTGCCGCGAGCGCCACTCGGCGCAGCACGAGCTTGCCCGGTACTTTGGTTTCGAGTCGTTTCGCCCGGAGCCCGCCGACGCGGATGGCCGGCCGCTGCAGCAGGCGATTGTCGAGGCGGCGATGCGCGGTGAACACGTGCTCGGCATCTTGCCAACGGGTACCGGCAAGTCGCTGTGCTATCAGATTCCGGCGCTGTCGCGCTACGACAAGACCGGCGCGTTGACAGTGGTGATCTCGCCGTTGGTCGCGCTGATGGCCGATCAAGTCGCGGGTCTCGAAGCGAGGGGTGTGACTTGCGGTGCCGCGCTGAATGGCCTTTTGTCGATGCCCGAGCGCGCCGACGTGCTCGATCGCGTGCGAATGGGCGACGTTGGGATTCTGCTGGTCGCGCCGGAGCAGTTGCGCAGCACCACGTTCCGGCGCGCACTCGAGCAACGCGAGATCGGCGCGTGGGTGCTCGACGAAGCGCATTGCCTGTCGAAGTGGGGCCACGATTTTCGGCCGGACTATCGCTACGTCGCGCGTTTTATCAAGCAGAAGGCTGGCGAAGGTCCCGTTCCGCCGGTGCTGTGCTTGACGGCGACCGCGAAGCCCGACGTCACGAACGATGTCCTCGCGCACTTCCACGACAAGCTCGACATCGATCTCGGATTGTTCGACGGTGGCGCGCGCCGCACCAATCTGGGCTTCGCAGTCGTGCCGACCACCGGGGGCGAGAAGCTCGCGCATGTGCATCAGGTGCTCGAGGCCGATCTGCCGGCCGATGATCGCAGCGGTGCGATCGTGTTCTGCGCGTCGCGTCGACGCACCGAAGAGATCGCCGCGTATCTGACCCAGCTCGGACATTCCGCTGCGCACTTTCATGCCGGCTTGTCGCCGGAGCGCAAGAAGGAGACGCAGCAGGCATTCCTGCGTGGCGATCTGCGCGTGATCGTCGCGACCAACGCGTTCGGCATGGGCATCGACAAGCCGGATGTGCGCGTGGTGATTCACGCCGACATTCCGGGTTCGCTCGAGAACTATCTGCAGGAGGCGGGCCGTGCTGGACGCGATCGGGACGCCGCGCGCTGCGTGTTGTTGTACACGCCGGACGATGTCGAGCGGCAGTTCTCGTTGTCCTCACGCGCGCGGCTGAAGCAAAGCGAGATCGCTGCGATCTTGAAGGCGCTGCGGCGGCTCAATGCGAAGAAGCGCCTCGGCGGTGAGGTGATCGCGACGCCGGGCGAGATCCTTCTCGATGAAGAAGATGGCACGTTCGTGCGCGAATCCGCGACCGACGATACACGGGTGCGCACGGCCGTTTCGTGGCTGGAGGAGTCCACACTGCTGACGCGTGAAGAGAACGCGGTGCAGGTGTTCCCGTCATCGCTGCGGGTGAGCAATGTCGATGAAGCCGAGACAAAACTCGAGAAGGTCGAGTTGCAGCCGCCGTATCGCAAGCAGTTGCTGGCGCTTGTCGAAGCGCTGATCGTCGCCGAGCCGGATGACGGCGTTACGACGGACGAGTTGATGGCGGTGTCGGGTTTGAGTCCCGAGCGCTTGCGCAAGGCGCTCTACGATCTCGAGACGCTCGGCATCGCGTCCAATGACACGGCGCTCACGGCGTTCGTGCACATCGATGTCGAACGTGCGTCGCGCGTGCGCTTCGCGGAAGCATGCGCGCTGGAATCTGCATTGATTGATCTGCTGCGCGAAGACGGTGCGGATCTGTCGGTGGGCGATTCGTCTGCGTTACACCTGCGGCTTGCGACGCAGCGGCTGAAGGATGCAGGTCACACCACCGCATTGCCGGAGAAGATCCTGCGCATCGTGCGCGGCCTCGCCAACGACGGTCGCGGCGAGGATGGTGGCGCGGGTAGTGTCGGCCTGCGGCAGTACGATCCCGAAACCGTGAAGGTGACATTGCAACGCGAGTGGCAAGCACTCGAACGCACTGCGGAGTTGCGTCGTGCCGGCGCGGGGGTGTTGCTCGAGCATCTGATCGCGTGTGCACCGGCGCGGCGGGGTGCGGATCTGTTGGCTGAGACGACGCTCGGCAAACTGCTCGCCGCGCTGAAAGGCGATCTCGCGCTGGCTGCCGAGATCCGCGATCCGAGCAAGCTGCTCGACCGCGCGCTGCTGTGGCTGCACGAACTGGAGATCATCCGGCTCAACAAAGGTCTCGCGATATTCCGTCCGGCGATGACGATTCGGCTTACCGCCGGCCGGCGCGGCTTCACGCGTGCCGACTTCGAACCGCTGAAGATGCACTACGCCGAGCAGGTGGTGCAGGTACACATCATGGCCGAATACGCCGAGCGCGGCCTGGACACGATTGCCGAGGCAGTTCGGCTCGCGATGGACTACTTCACGATGCAGCGCGATGCGTTCATCAAACGCTGGCTGCCGCGGCGCGCGCAGGAGCTCGATCGGCAAGCCACACCGGCGTCGTGGCGCGCGATCGTCGAATCGCTCAACAACCCCGAGCAGCAACGCATCGTCACCGACGATCGCGAGCGCACCAACGTACTGGTGCTCGCCGGGCCCGGTTCCGGCAAGACG
>CAYUMA010000722.1:0-1534 GCA_964445675.1 uncultured Pseudomonadales bacterium
TTCCCCTGTGCCGGGCGGTGGGTGGTGCCAGGCGTTGCGTTTCGTGCGGAACGTACGTCAACGGTGCCTTGCACTAGCGCACGTTCTGCACGAAATGCAACGCCTGGCACCGTCTTCGCGAAATGCAACGCCTGGCACCGTCTGCACGAAATGCAACGCCTGGCACCGTCCTAGTCGAGCGTCGTCTTCGTGGTCCCGCAACGTTCGCATTTGTGCAGCGTGACGAGACGCCCGCGGTGCACATCGAACTGTTTTTTTGGCGCGACGCGCCACTTGTGGAAACCACGGCCGCACAACGTCTTGCCCTCGGCTTTTTTTGCCGGCGACGTGCGTTTGAACTGGACGACGTCTCCCACGCTTCGATTCTCCTTCGACCGGCGTCCAAACTAGCACATCCCGTGGGCCGGGTTTAATATCCGTTCCCTTTGCAAAAGGGGACGTTGGTGCAACTCGCGGCTGCCGATTATTTCAATCTCGCGACGTTCCGCAAGAACGGCAACGCGGTCGCGACACCCGTGTGGTTCGCCCCCGAAGGGAACACGTTCTACGTCTTCAGTGCCGGTGATGCGGGCAAGGTCAAACGCATTCGCGTGAGCGGCAGAGCGCGTGTCGCCGCGTGCGACGTGCGGGGCAAACTGACGGGCGACTGGAGCGACGCGCAGGCGCGCCTCGTGAATGACCCCGCCGAAATCGAAACAGCCTACCGGTGCTTGCGTCGCAAGTACGGGCTGCGGATGTCCGCCTTGGACTTCCTCGCGAAGTTGAGCGGGCGCTATCAACGTCGGCAGATCATTGCCGTGAGCCTTCCTGCGACCAATGAGGGCGCGCCATGAACTATCCGTTGGCAGGAATCCGTGTGCTCGACATGTCGCGCGTCCTCGCGGGTCCGTTTGCGGGGCGGATGCTGTCCGATCTGGGCGCCGACGTCGTCAAGGTGGAACCGCCGGAAGGCGACGTCACGCGCAACTGGGGCGCGCGAATCAACGGGCAGGCAGGCTACTTCAATCAGCAGAACGTCGGTAAGCGCGGCATCTGTGTCGATCTCGGCGTTGCCGGCGGCGCGGACCTGATCAAACAACTGGCCGCGCGCGCGGATGTGTTGATCGAGAATTTCCGTCCGGACGTGATGGGCCGGCTGGGTCTTGGATATGACGTGTTGAAGGAGCTCAATCCGCGCCTCGTGATGTTGTCGATCTCGGGATTCGGCCACAACGGTCCTGAGTCGCGCCGCGCCGCTTATGCGCCGATCATTCACGCGGAGTCCGGCTTGGTCGCGCGGCAGAAAAACGTCAGCGGCTCGCGGCCGGCCGACATCGCGGTATCGATCGCCGACACGAACGCGGCGCTGCATGGCCTCGTCGGCCTGCTGTCGGTGCTGCTGATGCGCAACCGGACCGGCACGGGACAACACATCGACATCGCGATGATCGATGCGATGCTTGCCACCGACGATCACCTCCACTACACGGTCGACAACGCGCTGCATCTGAAACCGATGCCCAGTGAAGTCTGGGACACCGCCGCGGGCACGCTG
>CAYUMA010000723.1:0-2965 GCA_964445675.1 uncultured Pseudomonadales bacterium
CCGGGCCACACCTGGGGATCCCAGACATTGCGCGGCGCCGCGACGCTCGGGTGATGATCCGAAAACGCGCCTTCGGTCAGCTTGACCTTGCCGAGCACAACTGCGCCGGCAGCGTGCAGCCGCGTCACCACGGTTGCGTCCAGATCCGGCACCCAATCCGCGAGCACTTTTGTGCCGCACGTCGTCTTCACGCCGCGTGTCCACAGCAGATCCTTCAACGCGATGGGCACCCCATGCAGCGGTCCCAACGGTTCGCCGTTCGCGCGCGCGGCGTCGAGACGTTCCGCGCTCGCCATCGCGGCGTCCGCCGTCACGGTGACGTATGCGCGGTAACGGTCGTCGGTCGCACGGATCCGGTTCAACACATGTTCGGTGACCGCTTTCGACGTCAGCTCGCCGCTTTTGATCCGGCGGCCAACCTCCGACAGCGTCAACCAGTGCAGATCAGTCATCGTGCGTCCTCCGCGTCGAAAATTTTGCCGGGATTGAGGATCCGTTTTGGATCCAACGTTTGTTTCAAGGCGCGCATCACCGCAACTTCGACCGGCGAACGGCAGATCTGCAGATACGCTTTTTTCTCGAGCCCAACGCCGTGTTCCGCCGACACCGATCCAGCGATCTCTGCCAACGGCTCGTAGACGCTGCGCTCGACGATCTCACGCGCATGCGGGCCACCCTCGCCGACCGAAACAACGAAGTGCAGATTCCCGTCGCCCATGTGACCAAACGTGAAGTTGTGGAACTGCGGATAGTGCAGCGCGATGCGGCGGTTCACCTCGTCGACGTAGGCCTGCATCTTCGAGACGCGCATGCTGACATCGAACGTGAATGACGGTGCGTAGCGGAACGTCTGCACAACATCGTCCCGCAATGCCCAGAGCTGGCTGCGCTGCGCGTCGGACTGCGCGATAACCGCGTCCGCGATCAGACCCTCTTCGTACGCAACCCCGAGCGCCGTCTCGATGCGCTGGTGATCGAGTTCCGGATCGCCCCCCATCGCTTCGACGAGCACGTAGTACGGATAATCCTGCGACAACGGCGGCTGACCCTTCGCGGGTGCCGTCGTCACCAGGCGATAGAAGTTGTTCCACATCACTTCGAACGCAGACAAAGTGCCGCCGAGCGCCGCGTCCATCGTCTTCAAAAATCGCGCGAGCTTCGTGAAGTCGTCGAGCGCGACAAACAGCGTCTCCTGGCTGCGCGGCTTCTCGCGCAGCCGCAGCACGGCGCGCGTCACGATACCGAGCGTGCCCTCCGAGCCGATGAACAACTGCTTCAGGTCGTAACCCGCGTTGTTCTTGATCATCTGATTCATGCTCGACACGATCGTGCCGTCGGCGAGCACGGCTTCGAGGCCGAGCACACAGTCCCGCGTCATACCGTAGCGAATCACACGATTGCCACCGGCGTTCGTCGAGATGTTGCCGCCGATCGTCGCGCTGCCGCGCCCTCCGAGATCGAGCGGATACATGAGCCCTGCCGCATCGGCCTGCTCCTGAACGTTTTGCAGCACCACGCCCGCCTGCACCGTCATCGTCCGATCGACGCCGTTGATCTCCTCGATGCGGTTCATCCGCTCGAGCGAAATCACGACATCGTCGGGCGCCGTCAACGCACTGCCGACGAGTCCCGTCAAGCCGCCGTGCGCGATCACGCTCTGACCATGCGCGTGACATACCGCGAGTGCTTTGCTGACCGCTTCGGTATCACGCGGACGCAACAACGCCTTCGCGCGAATGCCGTCCTTACGCCAGATGCCGGCCGCGCGGTTGCTGACATCAGTGCCGGTCAGCACTGAGTCGTCACCACACGCACTGCGCAGCGCCGCAATCACATCCGCCATGATCGATTCCCCCTCGAGTGGTCGTTGAGCATAGCGCGTCGTCGATACCAGCGAAAACATTACGCTTGAAGTATATGATTCAAACACCTATCGCTGGTTCTCAGCTGGATTTTGTGCCGCGCCTTTCTACAAACCCGGTTTGGACACGCGCATTGCGGCGCAGTCGCAACGGATTGCGCTGCATCGCGATCGTCGTCGCGCTCACGTCGACGCTGCTGGCGAGTGCGCAGGATGCTGCACCGAACGACGTCGTAATCGAGCCGGCGGCGCCGCAATTCGACGACACGTCGGTGCTCGCCCAACCGATCGAAGTCGTGCAAACGCCGACCGCCGCGGGCGGCCGACCGCTACACGTGCTCGGCGGTGTCGTCGCCCCGATGACGACTGACCTCTTGTATTGGACGCCCGACGCGGCGTTCGACGGCGCACCGATTCCGCGCGGTGTGATCATCGCCAACGGCGCCCACGCCGGACCGACGCTGTGCTTGACGGCCACCGTTCACGGCGATGAACACAATGGCCTCGAGATCGTGCGGCGCGTGCTCTATCAGATCGACCCGACGCAACTCAGCGGGGTCGTTATCGGCGTGCCGATCGTCAACCTCGACGGCTTCCGTCGCGGCACCCGGTACCTGCCGGATCGGCGCGACCTCAATCGCTATTTCCCGGGGCGCCGCCAAGGCAGCGCCGCGGCGCGGCTCGCGTTTTCGTTGTTCGATCAGGTGATCAGTTCGTGCGACGACCTCGTCGACATTCACACCGGCTCGTTTCATCGCACGAATCTGCCGCAACTGCGCGGCGATCTGACCAATCTCGACGTGCTCGATCTGTCGCGACGTTTCGGCTCCACCGTGATCCTGCACAACCGCGGCGCGGTCGGAACGCTGCGGCGCGCGGCGACCGACGCCGGCATTGCAGCGGTCACGCTCGAGACCGGCGAGCCGCTACGAGTGCAGGAGCACGAAGTGCAACAGGTGGTCACCGCGATTCGCGCCGCGATGAGCGCATTGGCGATGATCGCGCGCGAAGATCACGACAGCGGACGCGGTACAAAGCGCGGTGCGGCCGCACCAGAGCAGGCGCCGGTGTACTTCGAATCGCGCTGGGTGCGCGTCAATGACG
>CAYUMA010000724.1:0-2609 GCA_964445675.1 uncultured Pseudomonadales bacterium
TGCATGCTCGCGCAGGCGCTCGTCGCCGCTCGCCTGAATGCTCGCCACCAGCACGAGACAACCGGCAACGAGCACGAGCGCGAGCACAAGCTGAACGGCCTGCGTGACGCGACTGACAATCGATTGAAGCTGCGCGATGACCTGGTCCACTTCGATCACCGTCATCGTCGGAAACGCAGCCAGCAGCTCGTTCAAAAACGGCTTCTGCTGCGCGGACAGATAGAAGCTCGTCATGTATGTCGCCGGCACGTCCAACAACGCGCCGGGCGAAAACAGAATGAAAAAGTTCGGCGCCATGCTGTTCCACTCGACGCGCCGGATGCTGGTGACGCGCGCGTTCACCGGCATTCCGCCGATATCAAAATCCATCCGATCACCGACGTTGATGCCGGCCGCGGCGGCGTACGCCTCTTCGACTGACACCTCCGCGGACGTGGGTACGCTACCCCACCATACGCCCGCCTCAATCCGGTTGTTAGCGGGCAGCGTCGCCGTCCAGCTCAGATTGCGCTCCGAGTCGAGACTGGGATCACCGGTATCCGCCCCACGGTGGGTTCGTTCCCAGGCCTTCGTTTCAATTCCGTTGACGGCGACCACGCGGCCACGCGTCATCGGATACAGTTCGCCCATCCCCTCGACGTGCCCGCGCACGGCTTGCGTGAGCGGCTCGACCTGGTCCGCAGCGACGTTCATCAGAAAGTGATTTGGAGCCCCATCGGGCATCTGCATCCGCCATTCGGCGATCAACGCGGTGCGCAGCAGAACCATGATCAGCAACAACATGATCGCGAGGCCGAAGATCAGGATCTGCGCAACGCTCTCCCCGCGGCGCCGCGCAAGACTCGCAGCCGCGAGGCGAACGCTGTTGCCGGCCTGCATGCCGACGCGACGACCCGCGCTCAGCAGCACATACGCGGCCGCGCCGAATACGATCGACACGACGCCGACTCCCGTTACGCTCCACAACGTCAGGCGCGCGCTATTCGTGTACCACAAGAGCAGTGCCAGCGTGCCGAGCGCGGCGCAGCCATACGTCAACGCGCGCGACACACCGGTCGCGGCGAGGTCGCGCCGAATCACGCGCATCGGCGAGACCGACTTCAACGCGAGCACCGGCGGCAGTGCAAATGCGGCCAGACAGATGCCGCCGCTGACGGCGCCGACGATCAACGGCTTCACGCTAGGCCACGGCAGCTGCAGCGGCATGTACGTCGATAGCGCCGCGACGATCAACAGGTGCAGCGCGATGCCGAGCAACAGCCCCGCCGCGGCGGAGATCGCGCCGACGACGGCGAGCAGCGCGAGATAGCCCCACTGGATCTGCTGCGGCGTTGCGCCGAGCGTTTTCAGAATCGCGACGTGATCGTAGTGGCGCCGCGCATAACGATGCGCAGCAAGCGCCACGGCAACGCCGGCGAGCAACACCGCAAGCAATCCGCCCAGCAGCAGAAACGATTCGGCGCGATCGAGCGCCGAGCCGATCGACGCGCTGCTGTCGCGGATCCCCATCCAGCGATAGTCGGCACCGAGTCTGCCGTCGAGTTCGTCGTGCAGCGCATCGATCGCGTCACGCGACCCCGCGATGAGCAATCGATACGCGATGCGGCTGCCGGGTCGGACCACTTCAGTGCGCGCGACATCGATCGTGCGCATCAACACGCGTGGCCCGAAATCGAAGAAGCCCCCGCTGCGATCCGGTTCGTCGCTCAGGATGCGAGCGACGCGCAGCTGCGCAACGCCTACGCTGATCATGTCGCCGACGCTGACACCCAGCGCCGGAAAGAGCCGCGAATCGAGCCACGCCTCCCCCGCCGCCGGGAGTTCGTGAACGACGGTGCCGGGTCCGAATGGCACGTTCGCAAGCCGCAAAACGCCGCGCAACGGATAGCCATCGCCAACCGCTTTGACGGCGACGAGCTGATTGCGATCGCCGGCAAATACCATCGATTGAAACGTCATCGTGCGCGCGGTCTCGAGCCCCAGGCGCGTGGCGGCGGTTTCGAACTCCTCCGCAATGTGGCGGGACGACGCGATCACGCGGTCGGCGGCGAGATACGTGGCCGACTCCGACAGCAACGCAGCGGACAAACGGTCGACGAATAAGCTGATGCCCGTGACGGTGCCAACGGCGAGCAACACCGCCGCCACGAGCAGGCGCAGCTCGCCCGCACGCCAGTCGCGCATCAGAAACCGCAGCACGAACGCAAATCGGGACGTGCGCGACGCTGCGGATCTGCGCGGGAGCCCGACCGCCGAGAGAGTCACGCGGCGCTGGCCCGCACCGCGACGACCTGGCCCGCGTCGAGTTCGATCACCCGATCGCAGCGATCGGCGAGCTGCTTGTCGTGGGTCACGAGCACCAGCGTCGTCGCAAACGCCGCGTTCAGTTCAAAGAGCAGATCGATGATCTTCGCCCCCGTCACGGAGTCGAGGTTGCCGGTCGGTTCATCCGCGAACAACACCTTCGGACGCGACGCAAATGCGCGCGCGATCGCGACGCGTTGCTGCTCGCCACCCGACAGCTGGCGCGGGTAGTGGCTCGTGCGCTCGCGGAGGCCCACGCGACGCAACAGTTCCAGCGCGTCGCCGCGCGGATCCGCATCGCCCCT
>CAYUMA010000725.1:0-9640 GCA_964445675.1 uncultured Pseudomonadales bacterium
CCACGCAAATCCCGAACGGGCCCGATTCTGCCTCGAGTGCGGCACGCCGGTCACACACGGCTGCGCGAGTTGCGGGACTGAGCTGCCGTCGGGTGCGAAGTTCTGCCTCGAATGCGGCAGCGCCGTTGCAGTCGCTACGCCGGGGACATCGACCGCAGCCGCGCCCGAACGCGTCCCGCTTTCCTACACACCCAGGCACCTCGCCGACAAGATTCTGCAGTCGCGCTCGGCGCTCGAAGGCGAACGCAAGCAGGTCACGGTGCTGTTCGCGGACGTGAAGGGCTCGATGGAGCTGTCCGAACAACTCGATCCCGAGGAGTGGCACAAGATCCTCGAACGTTTTTTCGAGATATTGACCGAGGGCGTGCACCGTTTCGAAGGTACGGTGAACCAGTACACCGGCGACGGCATCATGGCGCTGTTCGGGGCACCGATTGCGCACGAGGATCATGCCCAACGGGCGTGTTATGCCGCGCTGCAGATGCGCGATGAACTCGCGCGCTACGCCACCGAAGTGCGGCGCGAACATGGCGTCGGCTTCTCCACACGTATGGGCGTCAACTCCGGCGAGGTCGTGGTCGGCCGCATCGGCGACGACTTGCGCATGGACTATACCGCCCAGGGGCATACGGTCGGCCTCGCGCAGCGCATGGAGAGCATCGCGGAACCGAACACGTGTTTTATGAGCGCGAATACGGCAGCGCTGGTCGCAGGCTACTTCGCACTCGATAACCTCGGTGAGTTCCGCCTCAAGGGCGTCACCGATCCAGTTCCCGTGTATCGCCTTGCAGGCGTCGGCAGCGCCCGCACGCGACTCGACATCTCCCGCAGTCGCGGACTCTCACGCTTCGTTGGGCGCGCCGGGGATATCCGCACGCTGGAAGATGCGCTCGAACAGGCGACTGGCGGCAACGGCCAGGTGATTGGTGTGGTGGCCGAAGCAGGCACCGGCAAGAGCCGTCTCTGCTTCGAGTTTCTGGAGTCCTGCCGCGCACGCGGGATCCGCGTGCTCATCGGTCGTGCCGTCGCCCACGGCAAGAACATCCCCTTTCTGCCGATTCTGGAGATCTTTCGCGCGTGGTTCGAGATCACGCCGCAGGATGATGCCCAACGGGCGCGGGAGAAGATCGCCGGACGCATGGTGTTGCTCGATCCGGCGTTGACTGAAACCCTGCCGTCCCTGTTCGAGTTCCTGGGTGTCGGAGATCCCGCGCGGCCCGCTCCAGCCACCGGACCCGAAGCCCGCCAGCGCGAGATCATCGGGGTGATGCGGCAAGTGGTGCAGAGCCACACGCAGCCCACGGTGACCATGATCGAAGACCTGCACTGGCTCGATGCCGCCAGTGGCGAGTTTCTCAACCACCTCGTCGATGCGCGGGCCAACAGCAAGAGCCTGCTGCTCGTCAACTTCCGGCCCGAGTACCACGCCGACTGGATGCAGAAGTCGTGGTATCGGCAGATTCCGCTCAATCCACTCACCGCAGCAGCCATCGCCGAACTGCTGGCGGATCTGCTGGGCGCTGACGCCAGTCTCAAACCACTGGCCACTGCACTCCATGGCCGCACCCGGGGCAACCCGTTCTTCACTGAAGAGATCGTGCAGTCGCTGATCGAGGCAGGTTCGCTCCAGGGAACGCGCGGCGCATATCGGCTGGTCACCTCCATGGATCGCCTCGAAGTTCCGGCGACGGTACAGGCAGTGCTGGCAGCGCGCATCGATCGGCTGCCGGAACAGGAGAAGCGGCTGTTGCAGGTGGCTTCCGTGATCGGAAAGGACTTCCCTGAATCGCTGCTCGTCACTGTTGCAGATTTGTCGAACGATGAGGTGAAGGCCTCGCTGATGGCACTGGATAGGGCGGAGTTCGTCTACCAGCAGGCGATCTATCCGAGAGTTGAGTACACCTTCAAGCATCCACTCACACAGGAAGTTGCACTCGGTAGTCTGCTGCGGGAACGCAGGCGCACCCTGCATGCGGATGTGGCACGTGCCATCGAGGCAGTGGGCGGTGATCTCGATGAACGGGCACCGCTGCTCGCGCATCACTGGGAACAGGCAGGTGACCTTCCACTTGCGGTTCGCTGGCATGCGAGGGCTGCCGAGTGGGCGGGTTCAAACGACCCTATTGAGGGGCTTCGGCACTGGATTCGAGTACGATCCCTTGGACGGTCACTGGATCACGTCGAAGCACGAGAGCTGCGTTTTCAGGCTTCCAAGACGATTCTGATCAGCGGCTCGTTTCGTCTCGGCATGACCCCCCGGGAGGTACGCGAGTATCTCGACGAGTGCCGGGAACTCGGGGATTCCCTGGACATACCTTCATTTGCCATGGCCATGCCGATTGCCGGCGCTGCCACCAGCGAGTGGCAGCGTGGCAACGTCAACGCTGGAATGGTATTGGCCAGTGAGGCGCGACTTCTGATTCAACCGGGAATTGAGCCCGGAGATGAACTGTGGGTGCTGACCATAGGCGCGGTTACAGAAATGCTGTCAGCACATTTCGAAGAGGCGCTCCACGGCTTCGACGTCCTGATGTCAGAGACGGGAGGAGACCAGGACGTGGAAATCAACGGCCTCAAGATCGAGCTTTTTGCAGAATCATTTTCTGCTTACGTTCTGGCGGGACTGGGTCGCTTCGAACTCTGTTGGCCACGCTTGCATCGCGCGCTGCAGTTTGCTCGCAAGAGCGATACCTTCAATTTCGCTACCAACAGTTTTGCAATGTCTGCGCATCTGGCCGGAGGCGCGCAAGGATCTGATCTTCCGGATCTCCTTCGGACCAGCCTGGACTGTGTCGAAAACGCCAACCCGGAGAACCTGAGTGCGAGTCTGCATGCCCCGCTCTATCTCGGTGCTGCACATTTTCTGAACGGTAGCTTTGCGGACGCCGATGGTGCATTCACGGCCGCGTTGGCACGCATGCGCGATGCGGGTACTGCACTTGAATGGCACTGCAATTACGTGGCGGTTCACGCCGACACCTGCCGTGCACTGGGGAACCCTGATCGGGCCATCGCCATTGCACGGCAAGGAATCGAGTTTGCGGACAAAGGTGGCTTTCGCTTCCAGGCCGCCGTCTGCCGCGCTGCACTTGTCGATGCTCTGATCGTCGCCGGCGCACCTGTCGTCGAAGTCGAAGCGGTTATCGCCGAGGCGCGTACGCTCGTGGCAGCGACCGGTGGCAATGCGTTGAGTCCACGCCTGTATGAGTCCGAGGTGCGCCTCGCCGCACGCCTCGCGCCACGGGCGTTGATGCACGACCTGCGCGAAGCCGAGTCGATGTATCGCGCCATCGGCGCGCTCGGTCATGCTGATCGGCTTGCGCGGGAGATCGCCGCATGACGAGTTCGGCAACACGATGAAGTGCCAGTCCTGCAATGCGGAGAATCGTGACGGGCGCAAGTTCTGCGCCGGCTGCGGCGCTCGCCTCGCGCTCGTTTGTCGGGCATGCGCGGCGCCGAATGAGGTTGGCGACGCGTATTGCGGTGAGTGCGGCGCTGCATTGCAGGTGGCAACGCAGACCCCCGCGCCGCGTCAGCGCGCACCGGCTTCGTACACACCGCGGCACCTCGCCGACAAGATCCTTCAGTCGCGCTCCGCGCTCGAAGGCGAACGCAAACAGGTCACGGTGCTGTTCGCCGACGTGAAGGGCTCGATGGAACTCGCCGAGCAGCTCGACCCGGAGGAATGGCACAGGATCCTCGAGCGCTTCTTCGCGATCCTGACCGAAGGCGTCCACCGTTTCGAAGGCACGGTGAACCAGTACACCGGCGACGGCATCATGGCGCTGTTCGGTGCACCGATTGCGCACGAGGATCATGCCCAACGGGCGTGTTATGCCGCGCTGCATCTGCGCGACGCGCTGCGCGACTTCGCGCACGGGATCAAGCGACAGCACGGCCTCGACTTCGCCACCCGCATCGGCATCAACTCCGGTGACGTCGTGGTCGGCCGCATCGGCGACGACCTGCGCATGGACTACACGGCGCAAGGGCACACCGTGGGTCTGGCACAGCGCATGGAGGCGCTGGCGTCCGGCGGCAGCATCTATGTCACCGCACACACCGCCGCGTTGGTGAAAGGCTATTTCGCGCTGGAGGATCTCGGTGCATTCACGCTGAAGGGCGTGGCCGAACCCGTACACGCATTCGAACTCACCGGCATCGGCACCGCCCGCTCCCGCTTCGACATCTCTCGCACGCGCGGGCTGTCGCGTTTCGTCGGCCGCGCCGCCGACGTGCGCACCCTGGAGGATGCGTTGGCACAGGCCGCCGCCGGCAACGGTCAGGTCATCGGCGTGGTGGCCGAGGCCGGCACCGGCAAGAGCCGGCTGTGCTTCGAGTTCCTGGAGCGTTGCCGCGCGCGCGGCATGCGCGTGTTCGAGGCGCGCGCCGTCGCGCACGGCAAGAACATCCCGCTGCTGCCGATCCTGGAATTGTTCCGCGCCTACTTCGACATCACGTCCCAGGATGACGGCAAGACGACGCGCGAGAAGATCGCCGGCCGCATGCTGGTGCTGGATAAAACGTTCGCAGACACGGTGCCGCTGGTGTTCGACTTCCTGGGCGTGAACGATCCGCAGAACCCGGCGCCGCAACTGGACCCGGAGGTGCGGCAGCGCCAATTACTTGGCGTGATGCGCCAGGTCATTCACAGCGCCAGCGCCACGCAGCCGACGGTGGCCCTGATCGAAGACCTGCACTGGCTCGACGCGGCCAGCGGCGACTTTATCGAACACATGGTCGACGCGCGTTCCGACAGCCGCAGCCTGCTGCTGCTGAATTTCCGGCCCGAGTACCACGCCGACTGGATGCAGAAGTCGTGGTACCGGCAGATCCCGCTGACGCCACTGGGGCGTGAGGCGATCGGCGAGCTGCTGACGGATCTGCTGGGTCGCGATCCGACGATCGCCGCGTTGACGGCCCCGATCCATACGCGCACCGGCGGCAACCCGTTCTTCACCGAAGAGGTCGTGCAGACGCTGATCGAGTCCGGGAGTCTCGAAGGCACGCGCGGTGCCTACCGATTGGTGACGCCGATCGAACACCTCGATGTCCCTGCGACCGTGCAGGCGGTGCTCGCCGCACGCATCGATCGGCTGGCGGAGCGCGAGAAACGGCTGCTGCAGGTTGCGTCGGTGATCGGCAAGGACGTCCCCGAGCCGCTGCTGGCAGCGGTGGCGGATCTTCCAGTGGAGGAACTCAAGGCATCGCTCGCCGCACTGCGCCGCGCCGAGTTCATTCACGAGCAGGCGATCTATCCGATCGTGGAATACGCGTTCAAGCACCCGTTGACGCAGGAGGTCGCGCTCGGCAGTCAGCTTCGCGAGCGCCGCCGCCATGTTCACGTCGCGGTGGCTCGTGCGATCGAGCAGCAGGACGCGGCGCATCTGGACGAGCGTGCCGCGATCCTCGCGCACCATTGCGAGGAAGCCGGCGAGGCGCTCGCCGCCGCGCGCTGGCATCGCCGTGCGGCCGAATGGGTGGCTGCCACCGACCTCGGCGCTGCGGCACATCATTGGGCACGGGTACGCGCGCTCGTGCGCGAACGGCCAAAGGACAGCGAGGCCGCGACGCTTGGGATCGCCGCATGCAGGGAAGTGCTTAACCTGAGTTGGCGCGTCGGCAGCGGACTGGACGAGTCGCGGGCGCTTCTTGAAGAAGGGCAAGCGCTCGCGAACTCGATCGGGGACCGACGAGCCCACTTGATACTGGCGATGGTCTACAGCAAAGCGGTGGGTGCCGAGCCCGACACGGCCACGTACATCGAATTGGCGAGGGAGAACCATCGCATCGCGCTGCAAATGGATGACGTGCCCATGCAGGCCAATGCATGCATGTATCTCGTTGATGCGCTCGGTCATGCCGTGCGCACTCAGGAAGCTCTCAATCTCGCAGAAGCGGGGCTGGCGAACTTTCCGCACAACATTCCTCGCAGTGATTGGCTTATGGGAATGCATCCCCTTGCCGTGATCTCCTGTTGGCGTGCCGTTAGCCTCAGCTGGACGGGCCGGTTGCGAGATGGCTTCGAAGAACACGATCGGAACCTCCGAATCCTCGAGGAGGACGACACGCTCGAGCCAGAGGCGTATGTGCTGGGCTGTTCCGCCGAGGCCTGTTATCACGCCCATGACGTCGACAAAGCCTGGGCTTGCGCAGTTCGGGCTGAGCACGTCAGCCGCTCCCTTGGCGAGCCTCCCTCGGTGGCGGGTTATGCTCAGATGGCTGTGGCCTTTGCTCACCTCGCGGCGGGGCGAGCGGCCGACGCGATCGAACCGGCACGCGCGACGCTCGCGATGTTCGGGCGCGCGGAGAAACAAATGGTCGGCATCGGCGCAAGGCTTCTGGCCGAGGCCTTGTTGCTCTCAGGCGATTTGTCCGCAGCACAGTTCGAAGCCGAGAACGCAATCACGCTTTGCCGCCGCACGCTTCGCGGAAACGCGGAAGCCGTGTCGCATGGCATCCTCGCGCGTGCGTTGCTGCGCCGCGACCGTGCAGCAGCACGCGCGCCTGCCGAGCGCGCGCTCGCGAGCGTCGCCGAACTGATCGAGCGCACCGGTGCAACGACGCTTGCCCCTTTCCTTCTCGAATGGCGCGCCGAACTCGCCGCCGTGCTGGGTGACGAAACCACGCGCGCATCCCTGCTGAGCCAGGCCGTCGAAGGTTTCGAAATCATCGGTGCGCCCTTCCAGGCCGCGCGGCTGAGGAGCGAAACAGGCGTATGAGCTTCCTCAACGTGCTGCGCATCGCAAGACGCGAGGGCGAGGTGTTGGTCTGGGGTCACAGCGGCGGGTACTGCGCTTCCTCTTCTACTGGCGACGCCGTCGCGTGGATGTGACGTTCGTCGACAGCAGGGTTCGGTCAAAAAGCAGCTCGGTGATTAGGCCGAACGACGCGCGCTTTTCGCAGCGCGTCCGGTTGAGCGTTTGGTCGGACGGCCGGATTGCGGCGTTTTCTCGAGGCGCTGCCCGAGACCCTGAGATACCAGCGACACGATCAGCGTGTTGAGCGATACGCCTTCCGCCTTGGCTCGCGCGATGAGCTGCGCATGAAGCGACCGGGGAACTCGTTGGACGAAGCGACCGCTCACCGCGGCAAACGGCCCTGGAATCTTGTCGCCGAACTCACGCGCCACGGCAAGCCAGGACTCCAACGCGTCGCGCCCATTCTTGATGGCCTCTTCCGGCGTGGCACCGTCCGAGCGGCATCCTGGAAGATCCGGAAACGTAATCACGTATCCACCGCCTTCTTCCTTCGACAGGGGACGAATCTCGAACGGATAGTCGATCCGCGGTGTTTTCATTCGGCTACTCCATCTTCGACAAGGCGAACGAACTTGTTGACGTAAATCGGCTTGATCGGGCGACGCGCAGGGACGCTCAACATCGCGCCGTTGGCGTGACGGAAGATCACGTGGCTCCCGCCGGGCTGACGGCAGATCAAACCGTACGCTTCGGGTACCGACATCAGAGTCTCGATTCGCCAATCCAGGGGATTGGCATTCATCCGATCGAGCGTCTTTGCGGCTTTCATCATTGTTTGAAGATGATACTGCCGGTGACACTACTAGGGAAGCGCTCACGTGCTGTCAAGCCAGGTCGGCGGACTACAGCCTGTTCAACAACGTCACCTGGTATCGGCGGCGTTCTACCGATTCCGTCGGGTGTGTGCATTCGAATCTTGGAACAAAGCAGTTGCTGCATGAGGATGCCGAAAGACTTCTTCTCATTCCGACGCCGTCAACTTGTCGATACCCTGACGGCAAGTTGGCAGTACGCGCACGTTGTGAGGAAGGTGTTGCCGCCAGCTACTTTGAGAACATCTCTTGCAGCACCGCCAGAGTCTTCGCGGCGGTATTCGCGTCGAGCTTACGTAGACGTCTGACGAGACGAGCCTTGTCCACCGTGCGAACTTGGTCGAGAACGAGTTGGCCCTTCTTGCGTCGAAAGGTCAGCGGAATGCGCGATGGGTACACACGACCCTTGGTTGTCATAGGTACGACGATCACAGTCCCGATGTTGTGATTCATTTCATCGGGCGAGATGACCACACAAGGTCGGGTCTTGCGGATCTCGTGACCCTGGGTGGGATCGAGACTGACCAGGTAAATGTCGAACCGCGAGACTACCAGCGCCATTCGCCGCGATCCCACTCCGTCGCCGACCGGGCGTCCGAGTCGAGCAGCGTGTCATCCTTGTTCTTCGCCATGTCGGCAAACGCCTGCGACCAATTCGCACGCGGCGCGTGGAGGCGGCGGATGATGAGCGTATTGCCTTCAACTTCGATCTCCACGACATCCTCGAGCTGACACTGTTCCAGGATTGCCTTGGGCAGACGAATGCCCTTGGAGTTTCCAATGCGGATGATGTTTGCTCTCATGGGGCAGCCTCCAACTCGTGGCTACATCGTAATTGCGCGATCAGAAAAGATGTCAATGCTCGGTCTGCGCCCACGGCGTTCGACCGATTCGATCGGCTGCGCATTACTCCGCCCGATGCGCTTATGCTCGCCAGCCACGTGGGGCTCGAGCGATATGGGGGACGGACAGGTTGAACGCAGTGGTTGGATCAATGCCTGGAGTTGCTCAGCGCGATGACTGCGATGACTGATCTTGCTGCGGCATCGCGCATCCTGACGCTGGTCTTCACGGATCTGGCGGATTCGATGGCGCTGAAGACGCAGCGCGGCGATCAATCCGCCGGCGAATTGATTGCGCGCCATCGCGCGCACACGTCAAAACTCGCGGAGCAGGGCGTCGGCCGGATCATCGATTGGGCGGGCGACGGTTGCTTTCTCACCTTCGAGTCGCCGAGTGCGGCGGTGCTGTTTGCGCTACGCCTGCAGCAGGTGCACGGCCAGGAACCGGATCTTCCCGGCGTGCGCGTCGGCATGCACCTCGGAGAAGTGAGCGAACGAATCGGCAGCGACGGCGATCTCACGCAGGCGCGCGTCGAGGGTCTGGCGGTTGATCTCGCGGCGCGCATCTGCGCGCTGGCGCGAGCGGGGCAAGTGCTGATGTCGCCCGCGGTCGCCGACAGTGCACGACAGCGTTTGGACGGCAGTTCGTTCGCGCGACCGGTGCGCTGGCACACGCACGGCAGCTATCGAGTCAAAGGTCTTGATGGAACGGTCGAGATCAGCGAAGTCGGCGTCGAAGGGTCAGCACCGTTCGTGGCGCCGACCTCTGCGTTCAATACGCCGCAGAGTAAAGGCGCCGTACAAGGCAACCTGCCCGCGCAGACCACCAGGTTCGTGGGGCGCGAGGCCGAGGTCGCCGAGTTGCTGAAGCTGCTCGATGCACATCGCCTCGTGACGCTCACGGGCGTCGGCGGCGTGGGCAAGACGCGCCTTGCGCTGCAGGTCGCACGACAGCTCACGAGTGCGTTCCCCGACGGCGCGTGGCTGGTCGAACTGGCGCCGGTGAGCGATCCCGCCGCCGTGCCCGATGCGGTCGCAACGGCGCTCGGCATCACGCCGCAGTCAAGCCGCAGCATCGCCAACGCCATCGCCGAGGCGCTCTCGGGCCGGCGTCTGCTCATCGTGCTCGATAACTGCGAGCACGTGCTCGATGCCGCCGCCGATCTCGTCGAGACCCTGCTCGCGCGGACCGACGACGTGCGGATCATCGCCACCTCGCGCGAAG
>CAYUMA010000726.1:0-3456 GCA_964445675.1 uncultured Pseudomonadales bacterium
CAAACGGCCAATTGCTGACGGTCACGAGCGACGGTTTCAAGTGGGCCGCGCGCCTGATCGATGCCAATACGCGCGGTGCGCCGCCGACAAAGGCCGCCGACGTCGTCGCGCGCGGCGATCTGGTCTGGCTGCGCCGAACACCCCAAGCCTGGACGCTCGCACAGATGCCGGACATCCAGGCCACGATCGTCGCGATGGTCCCGGACACCGGCGCGATCAAGGCGATCGTCGGCGGCTTCGACTTCGCCGCCAGCCAGTTCAACCACGCGCTGCAAGCGGCGCGGCAACCGGGTTCCGGCTTCAAGCCGTTCGTCTATTCGGCTGCGCTCGACACCGGCATCACGCCGGCCACGATCTTTATGGACGCACCGCTCGTCTTCGAAGACGCCAATCTCGAGACGAGCTATCGGCCGAAGAACGACGGTGGCCGTTTCAATGGACCCACGCGGCTGCGTGAAGCGTTGTACAAGTCGATCAACCTCGTCTCGATCCGGGTACTGCTCGCTGTCGGCGCGGGTCCCACGCTGGACTACCTGAAGCGGTTCGGATTCGACACGACTGATTTCCCGCGCAACACGCAGTTGGCGCTCGGCGGCGGCACGATCGGAGTCACACCGCTGCAAATGGTGCGAGCCTATGCGACGTTCGCCAACGGCGGCTATCTGGTCGAGCCCAACATCGTTACCGAGGTGCGCGACATGTCCGGCAAGACCATCTACCAAGCGCACTATCCGGTGGTCTGTCCAGCATGCCCGGCGCCAGCGCCCGCACCCGATGGCGCCGCGATCGTCGCGCACACCGGTGACCCGGCCGCGCCAATTCCGGCGCCGCGCGTCATCGACGAGCGCAACGCGTTCATCATGCATACGATGCTTCAGGACGTCATACAGCGCGGCACCGCGGTGCGGGCCAAGAGCCTCAACCGCGCCGATCTGGCCGGCAAAACCGGCACGACGAACGAAGCCGACACGTGGTTCAACGGTTACCAGAGAAATCTCGTTGCGACTGTCTGGGTCGGCTTCAGCGACCATCGGCCGGTCGGTGACAGCGAATTCGGCTCGAACACGCCGCTGCCGATCTGGATCGACTTCATGCGCGTTGCGCTGGACGGTGTGCCGGAGGACATACGGCAACAGCCCGCCGGCGTTGTCACTCTGAAGATCGACCCGCGTACCGGAGAACCCGCATCGCCGGATGAGCAGAACGCGATCTTCGAGTACTTCCTCGCGGAGCACGCGCCGAGCGCGACCGCGTCGGGTCAGTCCGGCACGGACGCAAACTCGAAGCAGCCCGTCAGACCGATCGACCTGTTCTAGCGAATCCCGCTCACTGAACGATCTTGATCGGATTCCCGGCGCGCGGTTCGCCGAGGGGATGGTCGCCGTTCAGCAGGCGCAGCGTCTCTTCCGGATGGTTCTTGATCGACGATTTCGCGGCAAGCGACGCATAGGTATCGCCGGGTCGACCTTCGATCACCTTGATGCGCTGATTGTTCGCGACCTTCAGATCCGCCGGTTGCATCGCCCTGAACGATTGTACTGTGGCGCGAAAGTCCGCCTCGAATTGGGCCGCATCACCGGCTTCGCCGGCTTCACCTTTGAAGAGGTATACGCCGCTGTCTTTGAACACGACGGCGATCATGCTGGCCTTCAAGTTGGACTTCGCGAGATCAACCTTGCCGATATAGGCGTCGTAGTCGCCGACCTTCAGCTCTTCTCCCGACACGATGTCGTCGCGCTGCAGAGTTTTGGCTACGTATTCAGTCGGCGTCTGCTTCGTCGTGGGCGCATCCTGCCGCTGAAATGTGATGTTGCCCGCCATGCTGCCGGCCGGCGCAATGCCGGTCACCTTCGATGATGAATTCGACACGTCCCAGCCCTCGGGGAACGTCACGACGACGCGCAACCCCTCGTGATAGAACGTGCGGTCCTTGACGATCCCTGCGCCGCCGAGATTGCCGTAGACGAGACCGTCAATGATTTCCCAGAAGTTCCCGACAGGCTCGACCATTTCGGCGGGCAGATATCTCGCATTGCCTGCGACGGCTTCGTGCAGGCGCTTGTCGTTCTGCGGGTGCGACGCGAACACGCCGTGATAGCTCTTCTGATCCCCCGCGACCTGACTGGCGAACAGTTCCTGGTCCTTCAGCACTTCGATCACTTCGATCATCGCAAACGGGTTGTAGCCCGCCTTCGCGATGTACTCACCGCCCAGCTGGTCCGCCTGTAGTTCCATGTCGCGCCCATAGCCGGAGATGACTGTGTTGGTGGCTTCGTTCGCCGTGTCCTGGACCTGGCCCACGCCGGTCATGATGGCGCCGACGAATCCGACGACGTTGCCGAACGCGCCGAGCAGATTTTTCTTGGACGCGTGGTGTGCCACGACGTGGGCGATTTCATGCCCGATGACCGCCGCGAGTTGATCTTCACTCTCGAGGTACGCGATCAGGCCACGATTCATAAAGATGTAGCCATCCGGTAACGCGAAGGCGTTGACGCCGGAATCATCGAGCACCGTGAAGTGAAACTCACGTTTCGGCTCGGTCGTATACGCGACCAGCCGGTCACCGACGCGCTGTACGTACGTCTGCCACGCCGGGTCATCGTAAATCTGACCCTGCTTGGCGAATTCGTCGTAGGCTTTTTTGCCGGGACCCGCGTGCGCCGCGACCGCTGCTGCGAGCAACGCGGCGCAGACGACAAGTTTGAACAAACGACGTGGCGCGGTACACATGGCCGTTAGAGTCATCGCCGTCGAAAGAGTTGCGCCGCCGTCGAGCCGTGGCCGGCGCGGACGCTCGAATCAGCTCGCAGCTTTGCCGCCGAAGCGCTTGCGGAACCGCTCAACGCGGCCGCCGGCGTCGATCGTCTTCTGCCGACCCGTGTAGAACGGATGGCAGTTCGAACACACGTCCAGGTGCATGTCCGCACCAAGTGTCGACCGCGTTTCAATGACGTTGCCGCAGCTGCAGGTCGCCTTCATCGCAGTGTACGCGGGATGAATGTCTGGCTTCATGGGAGTTGGACCGGGAATTTTCAGGCCGCGCAGTCTACCAAACGCCCGCGCCTTCGCAAACACACGCGGCGACGCCCGCGCTCTAACACCAGTATCGCGCACGTGTCAGGGGCGTCATTCACTTCGATCGCGCGGTGCGCGCCTGTACCATCGCGGCAAGCCCCGCCCCGACAAAACACGATGCTCCCAGCCCGACGCAGACGCCCGCGCTTGTTTTCCGGCGCACACCCATGCCGGTGATCGTCCGCGTCGCGGTGCCCCGACCGCTGTGGACGCTGTTCGACTACCTCTTGCCGGACGGCGCGCCCGTCCCGCCGCCGGGCGTGCGCGTGCGGGTGCCGTTCGGCGCCAACGCGCTGATCGGCCTGGTCGTCGAGACCGCCGACGCCGCCGAGACCGACGCGCCGCTGAAGCTACTAGTCGAGGTCCTCGACGCGCAGC
>CAYUMA010000727.1:0-3920 GCA_964445675.1 uncultured Pseudomonadales bacterium
GCAAGTTAACCGGACACTACTGAGAAGATGCCAGAACTTCATCTCAGTCTTCCCCGAGGAAAGTTACTCGCGAAATCTCCGGCGGCAATTCCGGGTCGTGCGCGGTCTCGATCCACGGGATGACGCGCGAGATGTCGTCGAAATCCATGTCGCCGCGCGTGCGCAGATCGTGGCAAACCTGCTGCAGCCACGTCGTGCCGTACTTGCCGAACGGCGAGATGATCACGTCGCTCGGCCTTGGTGAGAATGCGAGCCCGTATTCGAGCCTTTGCTTCATTTCCTGCGGAGGGCTCATGCGGGTCCTGAGCGCAACCATCGCCTCGAAACTTGCCGGTCGCGTGGCAGCGCTTGCGGTCATATGAGAACGTCTCGATCGGGTGGACGGTGAGTATACTCATCCGGGTAACCGAGTCGGCACACAGGAGCAACACCATGGCATTCAAAGGTCTCGATCACGTCGTCGTACGCGTGAAGAATCTCGACACCGCGATCGAAGGGTATCGGAAGATTCTCGGCATCGAGCCGACACGCGCATCGTCGAGCGCGCTCAAAGCGGAGCAGGCGTTTTTCTACTTCGGCAACGGCACGTTTCTGGAATTGATCCAGCCGACCGACGACAGCTCGCCGATCGCGGGGTCGCTGAACAAGCTGGGTGAGGGGGTGCATACGGTTGCATTCGCGATCGACGATCGCGAGGCGACGGTGAAGCAGCTCACCGACGCCGCGGTGCGCACGATCGGCGGCGCGTTCGTGCATCCGGCATCGGCCAACGGCGTGCTCGTGCAGCTCAGCGAGAAAAAATAACTCGGACCCCTATTTCGCTGCCGCGAACGCCAGTTCGCGCTGCGCGGTTGCCTGCGCGATGACAGAGTCGATTTCCGCCGCGCTGAAAGCGAGTCTGCGCATGATCTCCGCGGTTGCTTCACCGAGCGCCGGCGGCGGACCTTTTACCGACGCCGGCGTCGCGCTGAAGTCGAGCAGATTGCCGACGATCTTCGTGCGACCGATCACCGGCAGATCCATGTCGACGATATAGCCGTTCGCCGCGTTCTGTGGATCCGCCAACACGTCCATGTAGTCGCGCACGCGTTCATAGATGATCTCGGGCTGGGTAGCGAGGAACGCGTCCCATTGCACGGTCGACTTCTTCGCGAAAGCCTCCGCGATCCGCTTGCGCGAAGACGCGACGTTCTCCGTGTCTCCGGGATAGCCGATGCGTTTGGGGCCGGTATTCCAGTGCGGGTCGGCCGCGACATCCGGCAGTCCCGCGAAGTCGCAGAACGCGAGCCACGATTCATCGCTCATCGCGACCGCAAACAGGAACGCGCCGCCATCGCTCGTTTGATAGACGCCATAGGGACTGAGGATATTCGCGTTGTGGACGCCGGCCCGCGTGAGCGAGCGGTGAGTGATCGCCGAATGCTGGATCTCCCACATGGCCAGGAACAGCTGTGCGCCAAGCGCCGAGCTCTGCACTTGCTGGCCGAAGCCGGTGCGTTCGCGCGCGAACAGCGCGGTCATCACCGCGAGCGCGAACTGCATGGCGCCCGCGGTGTCCGCGATCGCGGCACCCGCCGGCATTGCGGGCCCGTCCGTGGGTCCGGTCACCGCAATGAGGCCGCCGCGCGCTTGCGCGGCGCCGTCCAGCATCGCCTTGTCGGCGTCCGGACCGAGCGGACCGAAGCCGTTCACGGACGCGTGGATCAGTCGCGGATAACGACCGTGCAATGTCGCGAAGTCGATCCCCATGCGTTTCAGCGCAGACGTGCGGAAGTTCGTCAGGAATACGTCCGTCTGTCCGAGCAGCCGGTCGACGACCGCGCGGCCGAGCTCGGTGTGGTAGTCGACACAGACGCTGCGTTTGCCGCGATTCATCGCGATGAAACCCGTTCCCATCGCCTCGGGCGGCAACGTGTTGTTCGCGCCGCGGTGATAGCGGCTGCCGTCGCCGATCGGCGGTTCCACTTTGATGATCTCGGCGCCCATGTCGCCGAGAAACATTGCGGCGCCCGGACCCTGTATCGCGGTCGCCATCTCCAGCACGCGTATGCCGCTCAACGGTTCCGTCATGGCGCATCGCTCGCCTGAGGAGCCGGCTTCGGCGTCGGCCATACCTCCGCAACCGCCGTCGCGAGCCAGCGCGCCAGCAACGCGTTGACCTCGAGCGGCTTCTCTTGCGCCATCCAGTGGCCGCTGTACACCACCGCCTCGGTCAGGTGGCGGCAATATTTGCGCATCGGCTCGGCGAGGCGCGACGTGATGCAGTCGCACGTGTAATCGTATTGCGCGGCGATGAACAACACCGGCATGTCGAGATAGCCGTTGTTGACCGTGCGCGCCGCATAGGCCGCGTTGGCCGCGTGATTCATGTAGTACGAGTTCGGGCCGAAGAAGCCGTTGCGCGTGAGTGCGCTCGCGTAGGCGCAAACGTCGGCTTCGGTCACGACATCGGAGTCGGCTGGAACCGATGGAATATTGCCCGGGCCCCCGAACCATCCGCCATTGGCGCTCACCATCGCGGTAAACGCGGGTTTGCCGAATCCGGCGGGATCGCCTTTGCGAAACAGCAGCTTCGCGATGTTGTACGGATTGGAATCCATCTCGGACGTTGCGCCGGCAAAATCCCGCTCATAGTGGCGCATGTATTCCCATTGCCCGGCCGGGTACATGTGGAGCGGGTAGATGTCGCGATTGACGAGCGGCATTATCGCGTCCAGGCCGTGCTCGATCGTGTAGTACGGCACGCATAGATTGGCGACGGCGTGGCAGCGCTCTTGATGGTGGCTCGCAATATTCCATACGACCGGGCTGCCCCAATCATGGCCGACCCACACCGCGCGATCGCGGCCCAACGAGTCAATTAAGGCGATCATGTCGCCGACGATCGGCTCTTGCGCATACGCGGAGTGCGTTGCGTACACCGATGAGCGTCCGTAGCCGCGCATATCCGGCGCGATCACCCGATAGCCGAGCGATGCAAACGCCGGCAACTGATGCCGCCAGCTGATCGCGAGCTCCGGCCAGCCGTGCACGAAGATCAGCAAGGGTCCATCGGACGGCCCCGCCGCGAGGTAGGACGTCGTGTGAGCGCCGGTCTTGACGGCGTGTTCGGTGACTTCGATGTGAGACGAACTCATTGCAGCGTCCGGTGGTGTTGATCGGGATCTATCGTGCCCTAACGGACGCGCGCGGTGCCAGTAGCGCAACGCCCCCGCGCATCGTTAACCTCTCGCATCGCTAGAACCTATAAACGAAAGAGGGAGAAACAGTGTGAGCACGCTGAAACAGGTCGCCCCGGCATTCGTCAAGATGGCGCATCAGATCGTCTGGTGCACGGTCGCCACCGTCGATGCCGACGGGCGGCCACGATCGCGCATATTGCACCCGCTGTGGCAATGGGACGGTCGCGAATTGATCGGCTTGATCATGACAGCCCCAACGGCGACGAAGCGCGCACATCTGAAAGCCAGTGCGTATGCCTCGTGCACGTACTGGACGCCATCGCAGGACACGTGCGTTGCCGAATGCCGCGCGAACTGGGCGCTCGATGACGACACCCGCAAGCGCGTCTGGCGGCAGTTCAAGGAAGCCCCGGCGCCGGTCGGCTACGACCCGGCAATGATCCCCGGCTGGGACGGCCCGACCTCGCCCACATTCGCGGTGCTCGTGCTCGAGCCATGGCGGTTGCGTGTCTTCCCCGGCACGGTATTGGCGCGCAAGGGCGGCGACGTGCTGACGTGGATGGAGTGACGCGGGCGGTGGCCGATCAATCGAACTGACGAAGGAGACGAACATGAGCCCTCAATCTCAACGGCGCGCTAGCTGCATCGATCTGCTGCGCACGCTCGGCGTCTTCACTTACGTTCCGGCGCGCGCAGCCACCGCTATGGTCCGCCGGCACGGCGCACTCGGCACATTCG
>CAYUMA010000728.1:0-10442 GCA_964445675.1 uncultured Pseudomonadales bacterium
CCGTCGTTGTACTCGGTGCGTACACCCGCCTTGCCGATGCGGGACTCGGCTGCCCCGATTGGCCGGGATGTTACGGTTACCTGTCCGTGCCAGGCGTGGCGGCCAACGTCGAGACGGCGGCGGCACGGTTTCCGCACGCGCCGTTCGAGGCCCGCAAAGCGTGGCCGGAAATGGTCCATCGGTACTTCGCGGGCACGCTCGGGCTGCTGATACTCGCTCTGGCGGTGCTCGCGGTGCGCGGCACCGCAGCTGGCCCACGCAAGTTGCCGGTGTTTCTGGTGGGATTGGTCGCGCTACAGGCGGCGTTTGGTATGTGGACGGTCACATTGAAGCTGTGGCCGCAGGTCGTCACGATTCACCTGCTGGGTGGATTCGCGACGCTCGGATTGCTATGGCTGTTGCATCTACGATTGCAACCTACGACGCGACTACCGATGAACCTGCGACCGCATGCGATGTTCGCGCTGGGTGCCCTCATTGCACAGATCGCGCTGGGCGGCTGGACCGCGGCCAACTATGCCGCCCTCGCCTGCCCCGACTTCCCGACGTGCCAAGGTCGATGGTGGCCGTCGATGGACGGCGCGGCCGGCTTCGATCTGCTGCAACGCGTCGGCCCCAACTATCTTGGCGGCCTGATGGACAACAGTGCCCGTGTCGCGATTCATATGGGCCATCGGATCGGCGCCATCGTTGCATTTCTTGTGGTGAGCGCGCTGGCGATTCGCCTGTGGCGCGACCGCGCCGGACGCCGCATGTCGATCGTGCTGCTGCTCTTGCTTGTCACACAGATCTCGCTCGGTATTGCGAACGTGGTGTTGACGTTGCCGCTCGTGGTCGCCGTCTGCCACAACGCCACGGGAGCGCTCTTGTTGCTCGCAGTCATTACAGTAAACTACCGCACCTTTCATTCCGAGGTTTCCAGATGAGCGACTTCGCAGCGCCGATCGGTCGCGCGGCCTGGCGTGATTATCTGGAGATGTGCAAGCCGCGAGTGGTGCTCTTGATGCTGCTGTGCGCGGTGGTCGGAATGTTCCTCGCGACACCCGGCATGGTGCCGATTGCTACGCTGGTATTTGCGACACTGGGCATCGCGCTGGTGGCAGCATCCGCCGCGGTCGTCAATCACATCGCGGATGCGCAAATCGATGCGCGCATGGCGCGAACTCATGATCGGCCGATTGCGACAGGGCGCGTCACCAGCACGAATGGTCTGATCTTCTCGGCGATATTGGGTATCGCGGGGATGTGGGTGCTGCATCAGTTCGTCAATCCGCTGACGGCGTGGCTCAACCTCGCCTCCTGGATCGGCTACGGCATCATCTACACGCTGTTTCTGAAGCGGGCGACGCCGCAGAACATCGTCATTGGTGGGCTGTTCGGAGCCGCGCCGCCGCTGTTCGGTTGGGCCGCAGTCAGCAACAGTGTGGAGCCGGGCGCGTTGCTGTTGGTTCTGATCATCTTCGCGTGGACTCCGCCGCACTTCTGGGCACTCGCTCTCGACCGGAAAGCGGAGTATGCGAAGGCGAACATCCCGATGCTGCCCGTGACTCACGGTGACGTCTATACACGCTGGCACATTCTCTTCTACACGCTGATTCTGTTCGCGGTGAGCCTGCTGCCATATCTGATTGCGATGAGCGGGCTCATCTATCTCGTGTCGGCAGCCGCGCTGGGAATCGGATTCCTCTACTGGGCGGTCACACTGTTGCGCGCAAACAATCCGAGCGCGCCGATCGAGACCTTTCGCTATTCGATTCTCTATTTGGGGCTGCTGTTCACAGCGCTGCTGCTCGATCACTACATTCCGCTCGGATTGCCGACAGTGCAATCGGGCATCGACTTCGAAATGATCAATGGAATCCCGGACACTGCTGCGTGAGCCCCGGGGTCCGCAACACGGTCCTGGCGTGCGCCGCGTTTATCGCCGTCGTCTTGGGCGCCCTCCTGCATAGCGTGCTGCGGGAGCCTTTGCTCGATGCGCAGGCGCTGCAGGAACACGGGACCTTTTTGTTGCCCGCGCCGCGCGAGCTGAAGCCGTTCCGCTTGACCGATCACAACAATGTCGAGTTCGCCAACGCGAGTCTGACCGGTCATTGGTCGTTGCTTTTTTTCGGCTTCACGGCTTGCCCCGATATCTGTCCGGTCGCGCTGTCGGTGCTCGCGCAGGTCGAGAAAAAACTCGCCGATTCGGCGCAGCGGGACTTGCTCGAACAGCTGAAGGTCTACTTCGTCTCGGTTGATCCTGAGCGTGATGACGCAGCGGCCCTTGGCAGATACGTCGGCGCTTTTTCGCCGCGCTTTACGGGCGTAACGGGCTCACGCGAGGCGCTGGCGGAATTTGCTATGCAACTCAACGCGGCGTTCATGAAGGTTCCGGACGCGAGCGGCGGATACGTGATCGACCACACCGGCAATATCGTCGTCATCGATCCGCAGGGACGCTACGTCGGGTTCATCAAGCTACCACACGACGTCGACAACATCGTGATGGCGTATCGGTCCATCGCGCGCAGTTCCTGAGGCTGCAGCGACGATCGTTCGCTCAGCAGAGCAAGCGTGCGTCCAGATAGAAGAAGTGCGCGAAGTGTCGTTCGACGATTCGCCGGAACTCATCGGGATTGTTGAAGCGCGCCTGGCCGCCGGCGGGGCGCCTTAGCGCAGCCGTCAGGCGGGACAACCAGAAAGCCGTCGCGGCATAGAGCGCGAACATCGGAAAGTACCAGGTCTCGGCGAGGGTCAACGGCCGGATCGCGTGGTAAGCACGCATCAGCGCCAGCAAGCGATCGGAGTCCAAGATACCACTGTCGTCGTTACACCAGTCGTTGGCAATGACAGCCAGATCGTAAATCCAGTAACCCGCGGCGGCATGATGAAAGTCAACGACCCCGGTCAACCCGCGCTCGGAGAACAACACGTTGTCGCGGAACATGTCGCCGTGGATGATTCCGCTAGGCAGGCGCGTGACGTCCTCGCGCCGCAGCATCGACGTGATGCTACCGACGGCATCACACGCCAGCTGGCGGTGGGCATGCGGAATCAGTCCGGCGATCAGCGCGACGTGTTGCGCGAGCCACGCAGCGTTGCGCGGATATTCGGGCGCCTGGGATAAGAGAGAGCTCGTCGCGTTGTGGAATCGCGCGACGAAGCGCCCAACGGATTCACACTGGCGCACCGTCGGATTGACGACATGACGTCCGCTCAGCCGCGGTGAAACCATCGAAGGCTTGCCGTTGATCTGATCGCTCGTAAGGCCGCCGCGATTGCGAATGATCGGCGCAACGGGCAATCCCGCGGCCGCGCACGCATCAAGGAGAGGTACCAGCAGAGCGCCAGAATTGGGCGGCTGCTCGAGCATCGTCACGACGACCTCGTGCGCGCCGCGCGGGCTCGCCAGGCGCACGAAGTAATTTGTGTTCTCGACTCCGTTGGATGCCGGCCAGTAGCGTTCCAACCCGTCGAGACCATATTTCACAAGGAACTCTGCGAGATCGTGCTCGTTGAGTTGGGTTATCGCGGCCACGGTGTTTACCTAAAACTCGATGATGGTCCAACGCGGGATCAACATATCGGCGTGTTCGAGATCGCCGAAGCCGCGCGTGTCATCGCGCGGTACGAGATAGTAGGGTTTACCGTGCTTCGGGACGATCTTGATCATCCGCAGCTCACCGCCCTGGCGGTACTCGTACACCGTACGCTCTTCACCCACGACGATCGTCACATCAGGACCGGAAATGTCTTTGTCCGATTCCACCGCAAACGCTCGCGGCGCCGCACAGACGAGCAGTGCTGCCGCGATCAAGTGTGGTGTGTTCCGGTTTCGAGCCACGTGAATTTTAGTGCTGTGATAGAGTCGGTGAAAATCCGATCTTGACCGAATTCATGACCAACGACAAACCCTTGGTGCTCGTCGACGGTTCGTCGTATCTGTTTCGCGCGTTCCACGCGTTGCCGTCGCTGACGACCACCGACGGGTATCCGACCGGCGCAATTCGAGGCGTCATCGCGATGCTGCGACGCCTCGCAAAGGATTATGCGTCCAGTCCGATCGCCGTCGTTTTCGACGCGAAGGGAACCACGTTTAGAAATGAGTTGTATCCGCAGTACAAGGGCAATCGGCCGTCGATGCCCGATGACTTGCGCGCTCAGATCGCGCCGATCCACGAGATCGTTCAGGCGATGGGATTGCCGTTGTTGATCATCGAAGGTGTCGAAGCCGACGATGTGATCGGCACGTTGGCGCGCGAAGCAACGCAAAAGAAGCGCGAGGTGGTGATATCGGCTTCGGACAAGGACCTCGCTCAACTCGTGAGTGATCACGTCACGCTTGTCGACACGATGACGGACACGCACCTCGATCGCGCCGGCGTGATCGCCAAGTTTGGAGTACCACCCGAACTGATCGTCGACTATCTGGCGTTGATGGGCGATACGTCCGACAACATCCCTGGCGTGCCGAAAGTCGGCCCGAAGACTGCTGCCAAGTGGCTGCTCGAATACGGCAGCCTCGAGGGCGTGGTGGCGCAAGCGCAGAACGTGCCCGGCAAAGTCGGCGAGAGTCTGCGCGCGAGTCTTTCGATATTGCCGTTGTCGAAACAACTCACGACGATCAAATGTGATGTAGCTCTCCCCGTCGGCATCGATGCGCTGACGCCGGCGCCGATCAATGCAACACGACTGCGTGAGCTATTCGAGAGATACGAGTTTCGGGCGTGGCGTGACGAACTGACCGACGCGACTCCGCCGGCCGCTGATGGCGCGGGCACGGTGAAGCGATATGAAACGATCACGGAATGGCGGGACTTCGACCGTTGGATCGAACGCATCGTGTCGCGCGGGCAATTCGCGTTTGATATCGAGACGACGAGCTCCGACTACATGCAAGCGGAGTTGGTCGGAGTGGCGTTTGCGATCGAGGTGGGACACGCAGCGTACGTCCCTGTTGGTCACGACTATCTCGACGCACCAGCGCAGTTGCCGCGCGATGCGGTCATCGCGCGTCTCAAGCCGCTGCTCGAGGACCCCGCTCTGATCAAGATCGCCCAGAATCCGAAGTACGACATGAACGTGCTCGACAGCTACGGCGTCGCACTCGACGGGATTGCCTTCGACACGATGCTCGAGAGCTATGTGCTCGACAGCGTTGCGACGCGACACGATATGACCGACCTCGCGGAGCGGTATCTACAATTGAAGACGATTCAGTTCGAGGACGTCGCAGGCAAGGGCGCCAAACAGCTGACGTTCAATTGCGTGCATGTGGATCGCGCGACCGAGTACGCCGCTGAAGACGCCGACGTCACGTTGCGCTTGCATGAAGTGCTGTGGCCGAAGCTCAGCGCGGTGCCGCGGCTGCGGTCGGTGTTCGAGGACATCGAGATGCCACTGGTGGGCGTGTTGTCGCGCATGGAGCGCGCCGGTGCTCTGGTCGATGGTGCGCTGCTGCGCACACAGAGCGGCGAATTGTCGCGCCGCATCGCCGACCTCGCGGCCGATGCGTTTTCGCTCGCGGGCGAGGCGTTCAATCTCGACTCGACGAAGCAGCTGCAAGCGATCTTGTACGAGAAGCTCGGACTACCCGTGCTGAAAAAGACGCCGGGTGGCCAGCCGTCCACGGCAGAGCCGGTGCTCGCGGAGCTTGCGCTCGACTACCCGTTACCGCGCGTCATCATGGATTACCGCAGTCTGACGAAGCTCAAATCCACCTATACCGACAAGCTGCCGCTGCAGATCAATCCGCGCACCGGGCGCATTCACACTTCGTATCATCAGGCGGTTGCCGCGACCGGTCGGTTGTCGTCGGTTGATCCCAATCTGCAGAACATTCCAGTACGCACGGCGGAAGGGCGGCGTATCCGGCAGGCGTTCATCGCGCCTGCCGGGAGAACGTTGGTTGCCGCGGACTATTCGCAGATCGAATTGCGCATCATGGCTCACCTTTCCGCGGATGCCGGACTGCAACATGCCTTTTCGCAGGGGCTCGACGTGCACCGTGCAACCGCGGCGGAAGTGTTCGGGTTGCCTCTGGACGCCGTTACCGCAGATCAGCGACGCAGCGCGAAGGCGATCAACTTCGGCTTGATGTACGGCATGTCGGCCTTTGGATTGGGTCGGCAACTCGGCGTCAGCCGCGCCGTTGCGCAGGAGTACATCGAGCGCTACTTCGCGCGTTATCCGGGTGTGCGCGCCTTCATGGACGCGGTGCGCGTGCGGGCTGCGCAACAGGGATTCGTCGAGACCGTATTCGGGCGTCGACTCTATCTGCCGGAGATCAACGCGAGTAACGCGATGCGCCGCCAGGCAGCGGAGCGAACCGCCATCAACGCGCCGATGCAGGGGACCGCGGCCGACATCATCAAACGCGCGATGATCGCGGTGGATCGCTGGCTTGCGGATGCGGGCATCGGCGCGTCGATGATCATGCAGGTTCATGACGAATTGGTCTTCGAAGTCGACGACGCTGATGTGGACGTGCTCATCGACGGTGTCGTTGCGCGTATGGGATCGGCCGCAGATCTCGACGTAACGCTCGTCGTCGATGTCGGCCGCGGCCACAACTGGGACGAGGCGCATTGATGCGCCGCAGGGGTTAGCCCGCTTCGGGTTGCGCGAGTTGTATCGGACCTTCCGCGACCGCATCGGCCGCTGGCGTCAGCCAACGACTCAGCGTGTCGATCGCTTCGTCGCGCCCGAGCCCGGTCTGCGCAGAAAAGAGCTGCAGTGAGAACAGCGGAGATGCGAGGCGTTGTCGGGCGCCGCGCAATGCCAGCGTTTGTGCGCCGTGCTTGAGCTTGTCGGCCTTGTTCAAAAGGACGTGCATCGGCAGTTCGGTGTGCTGCGCCCATTTGATCATCATCAGATCGAACGGCTCGAACGGCCTGCGGACGTCCATCACGAGGACGACTGCGACGAGGTCGTGCCGGTGTGCGAGATACTCCTCGACGTTGTCTTCCCACAGGTGCTTCTGACTCTTGGCGACACGTGCGTACCCGTATCCCGGCAAGTCCACGAGGCGCCCGCCGAGGCTCGTCGCAAAGAAGTTCAGCAGCTGCGTGCGGCCGGGCGTTTTGCTCGTTCGCGCAAGTTGTCGATTGCGGGTCAGTTGATTCAACACGCTCGACTTTCCGGAATTGGAGCGACCCGCGACGGCGACCTCGGGCACACCCTCGGGAGGACACTCGTTGAGTGTTGGCGCACTCAACACAAAGTGCGCGACGATCCGGTCCGGGCGACCCAACTCGACCACGTTGGTATATAATCCGCGCGTTTTTTGCGAGTCATAAAGTCTAACAAAGCTATGCGCGCGAAGCGGTTATTCATTGGTTTGATGGCGCTGCTCCCGACACTATCGTTCGCCGCCGGCGACAAAGAGGCAGGCAAGGCGATCGCTGTGGCGTGCGGGGCCTGTCATGGACAGGATGGCGTCGCGACGGTACCCGGTACGCCGAATCTCGCGGGTCAAAATCAACGCTACCTCGACACACAGCTGCAGATGATCAAGGCGGGTACCCGCCCCGTGGTGTTGATGACCGGCCAATTGGACAGCATGTCGGCTGCGGATCTCGCCAATCTCGCGGCGTACTTTGCCGCGATGCCGGCACCGGTTGGACAGGCGAGCGGTGACCAGATTGCCGAGGGCGAAAGGATCTATCGTGCAGGTATCGCTCGCAAGGCCGTTCCGGCGTGCACCGCGTGCCATTCTCCGACCGGGTCCGGCAATGCGCTCGCCGGATTTCCGCACCTCGGTGGCCAACGCTCCGACTACGTCGCTGTCCAGTTGACCGCGTACCGCGAAGCGATACGTGTCACCGATGACGCCTATGGCGGCGCGATGCGACAAGTGGCCGACGGATTGACTGACAATGAGATCAGGGCCGTCGCGAGTTACATCCAGGGCCTGCACTAATCCGCCGACTCCGATGTCAAAGCGTCTGCGGACCCCGTCTCGAGGAACTGATATGAAGATGATCCCCGCATTGTGCGCGGCCGCACTGGCGCTATTCACAATGCTTGCGCAAAGCGCTACACCGGAAGTGGGCGTTAACTACGACCTGCTGCCGATACCGGTAGAACCCTTAGACCCGAGCCGCATCGAGGTCGTCGAGGTGTTTTCATACGGCTGCCCGCACTGCTTTGAGTTCGAGCCGGCCATCGAGGCGTGGCGCGCGCGCCAACCCGACGATGTGCAGTTTCGGCGCTTACCGGCCGTGTTTCGCACCGAGTGGGTCATTCTGGCGCAGGCGTTCTACGCGGCCGAAGCGCTCGGCGTGACGAACAAGGTCAATCGACCGATCTTCGAAGCGATTCACCTCAAGGGCCTCAATCCCGCTCACGACCCGACCGTGCTGGCCGGGGTCTTCAAAGATGCCGCGGGCGTCGACGGCGAGGAGTTCCTCAAAGTGCTGAACTCGTTCGGCGTGCGCAGCAAGGTGCAGCAGGCAGACGCGCAGGGCCGCATGTATCGCCTCTCCGGCGTCCCGTCTCTGATCGTCGCCGGGAAATACGTCGTCTATGGTCAGGGTCTAAGCGGCGCGAACTTTGATCGGTTGGCAGTCGTCGACTATCTGGTGGCGAAGGAACGCGACGCGCGCAGCCAGGTCCCGGCAGCGCATGGCTCTTAATCGCTTGAATAGTCGATCATCGGAAATGCAGACCACGCATCAGTCGAGCCCACGACCGGTTGTTAGACTGCCGCGATCCAACTTGGCTCGCGGGATCGCGACGGGTATGCGCAGCGCTTCCGCTCTTTCACCGTTCCGGTTCAGCCGACGCTTCGAACCGCAGTGCGCCGCGGTGCAGGCGCTGGTCAATCCGCGCGGTGTGCCGGCGCTGGACGCCCGCGGGGACGAACTGCGCTTGCTGAGCTTCAACATTCAAGTGGGAATCAGCACAGGCCGCTATCGGCAATACCTGACGAACGGCTGGAAACACGTGTTGCCGCATGAGGCGCGCGAAGCCAACCTGCGGCTGATTGGCGATCTCGTGGCCGATTACGATGTCGTGGCGCTGCAGGAGGTCGATGGCGGCAGTCTTCGCAGCGGCTTCGTCAATCAGGTCGAATACCTCGCCCACCGTGCGAACTTTCCGTATTGGTACGCACAGCTCAATCGCGACCTCGGACCCATCGCGCAGCACGGCAATGGGTTGCTGTCACGGTTGGAGCCGAGCGCGCTCGAAGATCACAAACTGCCGGGCACGTTCGCGGGTCGCGGCGCGATCGTGATGCGATTTCGTTTCGGCGGCGCCGACCTGCTCGTCGTGCTGCTGCATCTGTCTCTCGGGGAGCGCTCCAGACATCAGCAACTGTCGTACGTGCGCTCGTTGATCGAGGGCGAGGCCAACGTCGTGGTGATGGGCGACATGAACAGCCACCTGGGTGGTCTGTTGTTCGATTCGCCGCTCGCGTACACAACACTGGTAACGGCGCACGACGCTAAGCCCACCTATCCGAGCTGGCGGCCGGCATTCACGCTCGATCACATTCTCGTGACGCCGGGATTGACCATCAGAAGTTGCGACGTGCTCGACTGCAACGTGTCGGACCACCGACCCGTCGCCGTACGCATTTCGGTCGACAATCCGAAACGCAACTTGCAGTAGTGCTCGCAGCGCGGCGGAAATCGCCGCCGCGTGCAAGCCCTCGTTCAGTTCGCGACGTGTTGGACGCAAGCGGTCTCGAACAACTCCGGGTACTTCTTCGGATAATCGGTCTGGCAAAACGCGATGCTGGTGTTCGCCTGGCTGACGATATACGCATGCACCGACTTGGCCTGCGACTCGTTCAGCACGGCGGCGAAGCTGGCCATGCCTTTGCCGGCGTATGCGCCGCCACGAACGATTGCGTCGAACGCAGCGTGCGTCGTCGGCGCCATGTAGCGTAGATCGGGCAACACGCCGCTGCCTCCGACGCCGGGGCCGTGACACGTGCTGCAATACGTGTGGTACAGCTTTTCGCCTTCCGCGACCTGCTCGGGCGTGGATTTCAGATCCGGCGGCACTGGCAGGTTGATCGAGGTCACCGTCGGCTCCGCCGACGTTGCTTTGCCGCCCAACTTGAAGACCAGAATTCGCCCCTCTGTGAGCACGTTGTCGCGATGTTTGGGCACTCCGGACGCGAGCCCGAATGCGCCGCCCCAACCGGCCGCGACGGCGATGTACTGCTCGCCATCCACGACGTACGAAATCGGCGGCGCGATGATTCCCACGTGTACCGGGGTTTCCCACATGAGCTTGCCGGAGTCCGCGGCATAGGCCGCGAACATGCCGTCGGAGCGACCCTGGAACACGAGATTTCCGGCGGTCGACAGCAGACCCCCGTTCCATGATGTCTTGTGGTCGACGCGCCACACTTCCTTCTGTTTGACGGGATCCCAAGCCGCCAGGTGCCCCCCGACATTTCGCAGCGCCGTGATCTGCCCCTCAACAGTTTTCGCCGGAATCATGAG
>CAYUMA010000729.1:0-2845 GCA_964445675.1 uncultured Pseudomonadales bacterium
GGCTAACAGCGCGTAATCCGCAAGCTGTGCTCGGCGACGCGTCAAAATACGTCGTCGGCGCCTCGATCCGTCAACGCGCAGCCATCGCGAGCTCCCGCTCGACATCAGCCGCGCGAATCGGTGCGTCGAATTCGGCGAACAGCCGCCGCGCGGTTTCGAGTTCGTCCCGATACCGGGCACCATCGCCTGACAACTTTGCGAAGGCGGCGCGTTCGAGGTGGATCGACGGCGCGTAGATCATCGCGCCCGTGTCACCGAGCAGGAACTCTGCCCGTGCGAGCGCGCCGTCGATCGTGGTCGCGGCCGACATACCTTGCGAACGCCGCAACACCGACGCCATCACACGCTGGGCGAACAACTCGCCGATCCTATTCTTGATCCGTGCGAATTCGGCGATGGCATCGGCCGCGGTCTGGAGCGCCCGCGCGTGATGGCCGAGTTCGAGCAGTGCCTCGGGGAGCAGGACGCGTTCGAAGTGCGATCCCAACGGGAGCGAGAGCGAGTGCTCGTATGCTGCGGTTGCCTCCCGCCAACGTCCTGCGGCCGCGTGCGCGATGCCGAGTGCCGCAACGGAGACCCCCTCGTCGTTGGAACTTCCGGGCATGGCGCCTTCGATAGCACGGGCGGCGAAGCGTTCTGCGGCGACGGCATCGCCTCGAAACGCCGCGAGGTCAGTGAGGAAGTGATACCAGACGACCGGCGACGCTCCTCCACGCAACGCCGCGTCGATGCCGAGTTCGATCTCGCGTTCCGCGGCTGCGACGCGCCCGAGCCAGAAGTTCAACCGACCACGGTTGGCGTGAATCATCGAGGCCCCGAAGGGGTCTCGAGCGTCGAACTCCGTAGGCAATCGAAGCGCGACGGCGTCTGCGTCTGCGAGGCGACCCGACTCGCGAAGGACCAGCAGCTTTATTGTGTTGAAGCGGATCGCCAGAGCGCCATCGGCACGGATCGCAGGCGCCGCTTCGGCTTCGGCGAGGACTGCAAGCGCTTCCGCATAGTCGACATCGCCGACCGTGCGAAACATGGCGTAAGCGCTGAGCACGTCGACAAAGCGCACCGGGTTGGCGCCCCTCGCGGCAAGCCGGCGTGCGTCGTCGACGAGACGGCGCGCTTCTGCGGCCCCGGCTGCAGTCGCGAATCCCCCGTGGACCAACTGCCACACAGCCGTGAGCGCCAGGTTCAGCATTTCCTGTGTCTGCGGCAGCGTCGCGCACAGCGAGCGCACGACTTCCTGATGCTTCAAGTTTTCGAGCGGCGTACGAAGCCGTACCCACAGACCTGCCCGCGAGTGCCAACGCGCCGCCTCGAGGTTGGATCCGGCTTGTTCCCAATGATGCGCGAGCAACGCGGCCTGTTCGTCCAGCTGCTCTGCCGGCGTCGTCGCCTCGATGGCTCGCGCGGCGGCCGCGTGGCGCTCTGTCCGACGCGCGGCGAGCTGCGTGCGCAGCGCAACTTCATGCGTGAGCGGATGCTTGAAGGCGAAAATCATTTCCGGATACAGCGAGCGTTCCTGGGTCAACTCACCGAGCGTGAGCGTGCGCAGCGCGCTGATGATTTCCGTTTCCGTACGGTTCGCGACGGCAACCAGCACCCGGACGTCGAACTCGAGTCCGACCACCGCGGCCGCCTGCAGGATGTCCTTGTCGCGCTCGTCGAGCCGGTCGATGCGCGCCGCGAGCACCGCTTGCACGGAGTCTGGGAGCTCCAGAGCTTCGTCGGCGCGAGCGGCCACGTATGCGCCACGTTGGCCGGTGAGACGGCCGCGTTCGGCGAGCGCGCGCACCAGCTCTTCGACGAAGAATGGATTGCCGGCCGCGCGCGCGGCGATTCGGGTTCCGATCGGGGCGATCGACGGATCGGGGCCGAGCAGGTCCACGATGAGGCCCGCGACCGCCTCCGGTCCAAGCGGCACCAATGGCAACTGACGATAGACGTGTCGTGACATCCAGTCGGCGCGAAACTCCGGTCGAAAGTTGAGCACCAACAACGTGTGCGTGTCGGCGACCGCGTCGACGAGACTTTCGACCACCCGCAGACTCGCGCTGTCGAACCAGTGCAGGTCTTCGAGCAGAAGCACGAGTGCGTCTTGCCGGCTGCGCGCAACGATCAGACGACGCAGCCCTTCCAGTAGCACGCGTTCGCCATCCTCGCCCCTGACGGCGGGTGCCGGCCGCGCCGGATCGGGGACGCCGAGGAAGTCGAACCAGAACGGCAACCAACGCTCGAAGCTTGCGTCGAGCAACACCAGCGCGCCGGCAATCTTCTGTCGCGATTGGTCCGGATCGTCGCTCGCGTCGAGCCCGAACAGCGCGCGCAACAACGCGAGAATCGGCAGCAACGCAACGCTACGGCCGTGCAGCACCGCATGCGCCTCGCGTACCGTGATGTTCCGTGCGCGTGCTCGTTCTGTGAATTCGAAACAGAGCCGGCTCTTGCCCGTGCCGGCCTCGGCGACCACGCCGACCACACAACCCTGCCCCGTGCCGGCGCGCGCAAGCGCTGCGTCGAGCGTCGCCATCTCGTCGCCACGGCCGACGAACGTCGACAGCCCGCGGGAGCGCGAGATATCGAACCGGGTCTGCGCGCGTCCCACGGCCTCGAGTTCGAATACGTTCTGCGCGGCAGCTGCGCCTTTGACGCGCATCGCGCCGAGCGGCCGCAGATCGAAGTAGCCCGACGCGAGTTGGGCTGTGGCGTCGGCGAGCAGTACGTGGCCCGCTTCTGCGAGCGCCTGCATACGTGCGGCCACGCCGACGACGTGCCCCTGTGCGGTGTAATCCATGCGCAGGTCGTCGCCGATCTTGCCGACCACGACCTCGCCTGAATTGAGGCCCATGCGCAC
>CAYUMA010000730.1:0-3704 GCA_964445675.1 uncultured Pseudomonadales bacterium
AAGTCAGCGCTCTGGAGCCGACCTGCGACGGCAAGACCGACGCGCAGGGGCTACTCACGTGCGAAGTCGCACCGGGTGTTGCCGGCGAAGTCATCGTCGTCGCACGCACCAAAGACGCCGCCGACAACGCGGCGGTTGCATCGACGTCGATCTGGGTTGTCGGCCGCGACGACTGGTGGTTCGGCGGCACGAGCGGCGATCGCATGGACGTCCTACCCGAGCAGAAGGAGTACGAGCCCGGCGACACCGCGCGCTTCCAGGTGCGGATGCCGTTTCGCAGCGCGACCGCGCTCGTCACTGTCGAGCGCGAAGGCGTGATCGAGAGTTTTGTCACGACGCTCGACGGGCGCGAGCCGATTGTGGAAGTGCCGATCACGGACGCGGATTCACCGAACGTCTTCGTGTCGGTGCTGGCCGTGCGCGGTCGCGTCAGCCCATTTTTCGGTTGGCTGTCGGACATCGCGCGCCGCTTCGATCTGCCGGATTTCGTGCCGCGCGACGGCGGTCGGCCAACCGCCATGATCGATCTGAGTAAACCGAGTTATCGGCTTGGTACCGCGGAGATTCGCGTGGGCTGGAAACCGCACCGGCTCGAGGTGAACGTCGCCACCGATCGTGCGACCTTTGCGCCGCGCGAACAGGCACACGTCACAATCCACGTTGCGCGCGCCGACGGCAAAACGTTGCCCGCCGGAGCGGAGGTGGCGCTCATCGCGGTCGACGAAGCGTTGCTCGAACTCGCGCCGAATCCGAGTTGGAACCTGCTCGACGCGATGATGGGGCGGCGCGGTCTCGAGGTGTGGACCGCAACTGCGCAGATGGAAGTGATCGGCCGGCGCACGTTCGGTCGCAAAGCGGTCCCGCACGGCGGCGGTGGCGGGCGCGAACGCGCGCGGGAACTGTTCGACACACTACTCGTCTGGAAAGGTCGCGTTGCACTCGACGCCAACGGCAACGCCGAGGCGACGATTCCGCTGAACGATTCGTTGACGAACTTCCGCATCGTGGCCGTCGCCAACGGGGGCGGCGATCTGTTCGGTACCGGCAGTACCACCATCGCGACCACGCAGGATCTGTTGCTGTTGTCCGGTCTGCCGCCCCTCGTGCGTGAAAGCGACCGTTATTCGGCGACATTTACTGTGCGCAACACCACCGATCATGCGATCGCCGCCGAAGCCGTTGCGACAACGACGCCGGCGCTGGTTCCTTCGCTCTCGCCCCAACGAATCGACATTGCCGCGGGTGGCGCGCAGGACATCACCTGGGCGGTCACCGCGCCGGTAGGCAGCAAAACGCTCGTATGGGACGTTTCACTGCAAGCCGCGGCCGGCGCCGCGACCGATCGCCTGAAGGTCGTACAGCGCGTGATCCCGTTGGTTCCCGTGCGTACGTTCCAAGCCACGCTCGCGCAACTCGATCAACCGCTCGTGATCGCGGCGCAACGTCCGGCCGATGCGATCGCGGGTCGCGGCGGCCTCGACGTTTCACTACAGGCGCGACTCGGTGATCAACTGGATGGCGTCCACGAGTTCATGTCGCTCTATCCCTATATCTGTCTCGAACAGAATCTGTCGAAGGCAGTTGCGCTGCGCGACGCGGATGCATGGAAGGCCTCGATGGAGCGCCTGCCGACGTATCTCGATCGTAACGGTCTGCTGAAGTATTTCCCGTCCGACGCGCTCGAAGGCGACGACACGATGACCACCTACGCACTCGCGATCGGCAACGAGGCCGGCTACGAATTTCCGCAGAACGAACTGCAGGCAATGCTCAAGGGCCTGACCGGCTTCGTCGAGGGGCGAATCGACCTACGTTCGGCGTTGCCGACGGCCGACCTGACGATCCGAAAAATTGCAGCAGTCGAAGCGCTGTCGCGCTATCAGGCCGCCGAACCGCGAATGCTCGACAGCATCAGCGCCGATCCGAACAACTGGCCGACGTCGGCCGTCCTCGACTGGATCAACATCCTGCGCGCAATGCCGGCGATCCCGAATGCAAAAACCCGAGTGACCGAAGCCGAACGTATCGTTCGCGCGCGCCTGAACTTCCAGGCAACGACGATGGGTTTTTCGACCGAACGCACCGACGCACTGTGGTGGTTGATGATCTCGGGCGACTCGAACGCCGTGCGCGCGTTGTTGACGCTGATGGATCAGTCCGCGTGGCACTCCGACATCCCACGTATGGTGCGTGGTGCGATCGGCCGCCAGCGCTCAGGCCATTGGAATACCACGGTTGCAAACGCGTGGGGCGTCCTCGCGATGGAGAAATTCTCCGCCGCATTCGAATCGACACCGGTTACAGGCGCCACGACGCTGACGTACGGCCCCCTCGAACGGTCGTTGGCCTGGACGTCCGACACGAAGGAGTTGACCGCCCAACTGCCGTGGCGCGACGGCCGCGAAAATCTCCGGCTGACCCACGCAGGGACGGGGCGACCGTGGGCGACCGTGCGTGCAATGGCGGCATTGCCACTGAAAGAAGCGCTTTCGACTGGATTCACAATCGAGCGCAGCGTGGTCGCGGTCGAGCAAGCGCAGCCGGGGCGTTGGACCCGCGGCGACGTGGTTCGTGTGCGCCTCGACATCGACGCGCAGTCCGATATGACATGGGTCGTCATCGACGATCCGATTCCGGCCGGCGCATCCGTGCTCGGCGGGGTTTTGGGCGGACAGTCGAAAACACTGACACGCGACGAACAGAGCAAGGGCTGGGCATGGCTCGCGTTCGAGCAGCGCGCGTTCGATGCGTTTCGCGCGTATTACCGCTTCGTTCCAAAAGGTCGCTTCAGCACGCAATACACGGTCCGATTGAACAATCCGGGCACGTTCCAATTGCCGCCGACCCGCGTCGAGGCGATGTATGCACCGGAAATGCTCGGTGAACTGCCGAACGCCGCGGTCACGGTCGAGCCGACGCCATGATGTCGATGCGCGCGCGCGCAGGGCTTCTCGGCGCGATCGTTTTTGCTGCTGTGGCGATCGGGTTGCTCTTCCCCGTCACTGCCGATATCCCAGACTTCGCGACCGTGCGCGCCCGTTGGCAAGCCTCCGAAGCGTATCTGCTGGATCACAACGGTGTGCAGATCGACAGCGCTCGAATCGACTACGGCGTACGCCGGTTCGACTGGGTGCCGCTCGATGCGATATCGACCGCGCTGATCGATGCAGTCGTCGCCGGCGAGGACCGACGCTTCTGGACGCATTCGGGGGTCGACTGGCGTGCCGCGCTCGGCGCGCTGCGCGATAACGTGACGGGCGCAAAACGGCGCGGCGCCAGCACGATCACGATGCAGCTCGCGTCGATGCTGGATACGACACGCACGACGAAGCACCGTGCTTGGTCCGACAAGTTCGCGCAGGTGCGCGCCGCGCGTGCGCTCGAATCGAGTTGGACGAAGCCGCAAATCCTCGAGGCGTATCTGAACCTGCTCGGGTTCCGCGGCGAACTCGAAGGCGTGGACGCCGCGGCGCGTCTGCTGGCCGGCAAAGCGCCGTCGGGGCTGTCGATACCGGAGAGCCTGGTGCTCGCGGCACTGCTGCCCGCGCCCGGTGCGAGCGTCGAGCGAATCACCACGCGCGCGTGCGCACGCGCTCAGGCCAGACAAGCGTCCATCTCCTGTGCGGAAATCGCGACAACCGCGGGCAACATGCTCGATCGTGCCGCACACCTGTCCGATGCGACGGGCCTGGCGCCCGACCTCG
>CAYUMA010000731.1:0-4540 GCA_964445675.1 uncultured Pseudomonadales bacterium
GAACACGCGCACGTTCCTCAAAGAGGCGACCACCGCCACCGGGACGGTGATCCAACTGGTGCGCAAGCACTCGAGCGATTCGGACACCTACGCGCCGGTCGTGCGCTTCGTGACCGCCGCGGGCGAAAGCATCGAGTTCACGTCGAGCACCAGCAGCAACCCGCCGAGCTATTCGGAGGGAGAAAGCGTCGAGGTCCTGTATCGACCCGCGGCACCCCGCACTGCCAGGATCAACGGCTTCTTCTCGTTGTGGCTGGGTCCGATCATTTGCGGCGGGCTCGGTACGGTCTTCCTGCTGATCGGCGGCTTCTTGTTGGTGGGCCCGATGCTTGCAGCGCGCAAGCAAGCGGACCTCAGGCAACGCGGCACCCGCATCGTCACGACGTTCCAGAGCGTCGAACAGAACACAAGCCTCACGGTGAACGGTCGACATCCGTTTCGTGTCTTCACGCAGTGGACCAATCCGGCCACGTCGCAGATACACGTCTTTGAAAGCGAGAATCTGTGGTTCGATCCGACGGCGCACATCAATGCGCGCGACATCGGCGTTTGCATCGAGCGCGGCAATCCGAAACGTTACTTCGTCGACCTATCGTTCCTACCTCAACTCGCGCAATGACCACGCGTCGTCAATCGCTACACAGGAGATAGCACCATGCACGCGCACCTCACGCGGATCGCTAGCGTGGTCGGAAGCCTGCTAGCGCTCGGCACCGGAGGCGTCGTCGCCGAGCCGGCCGAGACCGAGATCGCGAACGTCACCGCCGAGGTCGCCGAGCTACGCACCAGCGGCGGCGTCACGCGGCTCGCAATCCGGTACGTCAATGGCGGCACCGTGGAAGCGGAGACCCGCTTCAACGTCGGCGAGCTCGTGCTGGTCAACGTCAAGTCGAAACAGAAGCACCTCCCCATCAAGGACGCGCAACGCTATTTCGTCGGCGGACCCCTCGGCGATTCGCTCGATGGTGGGCGCATTGTCCTGACGATCCCACCCGGCAAGCCGGCCGTACTGTGGGTCTACTTCGATGCACTGGCCGCGGGCACGGTGGTCAGCGTCGAGGTACCGCAGATGTTTCCGTTCGAGGACGTGGTGGTCACCGACGGTGCCGGCACGCTGCTGTCGGCGAAGGAAGCAAAAAGTACGCCTTCGATGGTGACCGCCACGCTGGTCTCGGCCAAACGCGCTGACGAGGCTGTGAAGGTGCGCCTGAAGCTGACGGCTGATCCGGGCGCAACCGTCGACATGCGCACTCCGTATTTCATTTACTGGTACGTGTCCTTGTTCGATCCGCTGAACAAGCGTCGTTACCCGTTGTTGAAAGACTCCGAGGGCATTGCCCAGGCGTCGCCGATCGGGCAGCGCATGGAGGGCGGCACGTTCATTCCGAACTATAGCGAGCCCATCCTGATGAGCCTCACGTTCCAGGCACCGCCCGATGACGTGACCAGCGTGGACCTGGTGCTACCGGACTTCCTGCCGATGGAGGGTGTCGTCAGTGCGGGTCTTGGCGGCGCGGCCGTGGGCGGGCTCGCAGCCGGCGGCAAGACGCTCGGCCTCGAGGGTGCGCTGAAGGAACTGAAGGCCGAGGTGACGCCGCAGGAAATCAAGATCGATCTCTCGGCCGACGTGCTGTTCGACTTCGACAAAGCGGAGCTGAAACCAGCGGCCGAAACGCAGCTCAACAACCTGCTCACCGTCGTGAACTCGAAGCCGAACGCCTCCGTCGCGATCGAAGGTCACACCGACGTGCGCGGCGACGACGCGTACAACAAGACGTTGTCGCAACGGCGCGCGGAGTCGGTTCGCGGTTGGCTGATCGCGCACGGCGTTACCGGGACGCGATTGACGGCGTCCGGCGCCGGCGAAGCACGCCCCGTGCGCACCGGCGACACCGAAGCGGACCACCAGGCGAATCGGCGCGTCGAAATCCGTATCCGGAGTTAGCTGCGTGGAGGGACTCACAGCTCTGCCGCGGCGAGCGTGATGCGCAACCGGTCACGCGTGACCTGGGGTGCCATCGCCGCTGCGGTGATCGCGGCGGTTTACTTCGGATGGACCGCATTCGCGCCGACGGAACCCGCGCTCCCCCGACTCCTCGTCAACGAGGTGGTCTTTCTGCCAACCGCGGATCGGCCGGCGTTCGTCGAGATCTTCAACGCCGGGCGCGCGGGCACAGATCTCGATGGCGTGTCGCTGCGCAGTGAGAAGGGCATGCCGTTTACTCTGCCTGCGGGGAATTCGATCGCGGCTGGCGGGTTCGTCGTCGTGCGGTTCGACGGCCTGACGGGTTCGGAAGGGGGCGTCGTGCACGCGCCGACCGGTGCCTTCGTCGGCGGTGACCGGGGTGCTCTCTGGCTCACGAACTCTGGGGGCACCATCGATGGAGTTGTCTGGGGCGTCAATCGGCCGGCGGCCGTTGAACTGTGTCGCGGCGGCCGCTGCGCGGATCCCGCGCCGGGCAGTGTCGTTGCACGGGTGCCCGGCGAAACAACGGCGCTGACGACGACAGCGTGGGCGCCGCTCGATCCGGAGAACGCGACGCCCGGGCAGGCGAATCCGCTGCCACCGGTTGCAAGCTTCGCTGTGTTGTCAGGGACCATTTACAGCGGCAAGCCGCGCTTTTCGTGGTACAGCGTTCCGGGAGCAGCCCACTACCGCATCGAAGTCGCGACGGACGCGACATTCGCGAGTCGCGTTCACGAAGCCGACGTCACCGCAACGCCACTTCATGTACTGCAACAGCTCACTGCGCCCGGACCCGAGCTGCCGCCCGGCGATTACTTCTGGCGTGTGCAAGCCGTCGGCGTTCGCAGTAACACCGCCGCGTTCTCGCAGCCGGTGGCGTTCAAGATCCGCGCGAACAGAAACGCGCCAAAGGCCGCATTCGCGTTCGAATTCATCCGCGACGCTTATGCCGACCCAGCGGGCGGCGTGGCCGACCCGAATGCCGTCTGCCCGGATGTCATGTCGGCGTCCAACGCAATCACCTGCAAAGAGCTTGCGGTGCCGCTGATCCGGCATCAGAAGGACACGCAAATGCTCACGCTCGAGGCGCCGAACAAGGAACCGCCGATGGGTTGGGATAAACCCGATACCGCGGGCTATCCGTACTGCGCACGTGCAGGGGTTGCGATGGTCAACGCGTACTACCGCGCCAAACTCGGTGTGGCCGGCAAACTGAGTCAGGATCGAATCGGTTTCGAGGTGTACGAGGGGCTGTTGGAATTCAGTCCCGAGTACGATCTGCCGGTCGTCGGCATCACGAACCGAAACACCGAAAAGTACAGCCTCCCCCTCGCGCTCGGCACCAGCGGGACTTATCACGCAAGCCCTTCCCCCTTCACACGGGAGACCGGTGGGTGTCGCGAGCGCAACCGCGCATTGCGCTGTGGTGTCACTGGACCCTGTCCCGTGTGTCCGCCCGAGATCGAGTATCGCTGGGGCTACCAGGCGCTGAAGGACATCAAAACGGAGATCGATGCGGACCGCCCGCTGATCGTCACCGGACCAGAGCACCTTTATTTGATCGTCGGCTATGTCGCGAAAGGTGGGGAGATCTACTCGTTCGTCCAGCAAGACGAAGGTGGACGCGAAGAAGTCAGTTTGCAGGACAACCATCAAGAACAAGCTGATTGGGTAGACGGGCACGACGTCATCACTTCGTTGGACGGCAACGAGGCGGTCACGCTACAAGAGCTGCTCGACGCCTACTGGACGGACCTGAACCCCGTGAAGCTCGGCAGCGACGAAGCCTCGATCAGCACTGATTCGGATCATGATGGCGTGGTCGACTTTGACGAAGAGGAGCGTTTCGCAACCTATCCGACGGAGCCGGACAGCGATGATGACGGCGTCAACGACAAAGAGGAGATCCACTACAGCGTGTGGGATCCGGATCACGGCTACCACAAGGCCGTCACCCGACTTCCCGCGACCGCGGACGACGACACGGTCAGGAACGCGGCCAACGCCGCAGCCGTACGCGACCCGATGGAACTCGACAAGGACTCCGACGACGGCGGCTGCACGGATGGCAAAGAGAACGAGAACGGTAACGGCGTGCGCGATTCCGGTGAGACCAGCAACTTCGTCAAAGACGATGACGATTGCGGCCCCCCACCATTGGGTGGGCACGTGCACATCACCTACGCGTACTCGGCCGTCCGAGAAGCGATCTGTGTCGGGCGCGTGACGATCGATGCGCGATTTACATTGGATCCGGTGATGATTCCCACGGCGCCCGGCATCGTTAACACCTTTCGCGCGGACGCGATGACGTATGACATACGTACCGACGGCTGTCCCGACTACCCGGGCGACCATATCGTGTTCACATTCGACCAGGGATTCCATCTATCCGGGACGATGCCGCTCACCGAAGGTGACCTGGGCTACGCGATGTTCATACCGAGCCGGCCGCAGTTTTCCATGCAGCTTCCGTATCCACTCACCGAGATCGGCGGCGCCAATACGCTGAAGGGGAGCTACACGACCACCACTGGAGGTGGGCCATGGCCGGCAGACACGCACGTCGTATTC
>CAYUMA010000732.1:0-3136 GCA_964445675.1 uncultured Pseudomonadales bacterium
CCGACGATCTCGGTCAACGCATCGCTCCCCGGTGCCAGCCCGGAGACGATGGCGAGCGCGGTTGCGACGCCGCTCGAAAAACAGTTTTCGACGATTGCGTCGCTCGATTCGATGTCGTCGTCGAGCAGCGAAGGTTCTACACAGATCACGCTGCAGTTCGCGCTGGAGCGCAACATCGATGCGGCTGCGCAGGACGTACAAACCGCGATCGCGACAGCGTCGCGTCGCCTGCCCGCGGATATGCCGACACCGCCGTCATTTCGCAAAGTGAACCCGGCCGATCAAGCGGTGCTGATGCTGGCGCTGACGACACAGACGTTGCCGTTGTCGAAGGTCGACGCGTATGCCGAGGATCTGTTGTCGCAGCGCATCTCGACGTTGCCGGGTGTCGCTCAGGTACAGATTCAAGGTCCGCAGAAATACGCGGTACGCGTACAACTCGATCCGAGTGCGCTTGCGGCGCGCAAGATCGGCATCGACGACGTCGCGGCTGCGCTGCAGGCCGGCAACGTCAATATGCCGACCGGCACGCTCGATGGCGCCGAACGCGCGATCAACGTCGAGTCCGATGGTCAGCTCGTCAACGCGCAGGCGTACCGAGCGCTGACGATTGCGTATCGCAACGGCGCGCCGGTGCGTCTGGAGGACGTCGGCGTCGTGATCGACTCCGTCGAAACGGATAAGTCGGCGGCGTGGATCGGCAAGTCGATTACGCGCGGCATCGTGCTGCAGGTGCAGCGGCAGCCCGGCGCGAACACGGTGCAGGTCGTCGACTCAGTGCTCGAACTGCTGCCGGGTCTGCGCAGCCAGTTACCCGCGGGACTTTCGCTCGACGTCGTCTACGACCGCTCCCAAACCGTGCGGGCCTCAGTGCACGACGTGAAGTTCACCCTTGTACTGTCGTTGGTGCTCGTCGTCTTGGTCATTTATCTCTTCTTGCGCAACGTGCGCGCCGCGGTGATTCCAAGCGTCGCGATTCCGCTGTCGTTCGCCGGAACGTTTGCGCTGATGTATGTGCTCGGTTTCAGTCTCGACAACTTGTCGCTGATGGCGTTGACGTTGTCGGTGGGATTTGTCGTCGACGATGCGATCGTCATGCTCGAGAACGTCACTCGCCACATCGAAAAAGGTGAGTCACCGCGCAATGCGACACTCGCGGGCGCCAAGGAGATCGGCTTTACGATTGTGTCGATGACGATTTCGCTCGCGGCGGTTTTTATTCCGGTGCTGTTCATGGGCGGCATCGTCGGTCGGCTCTTTCACGAGTTCGCGATCACGATCATGGCGGCGATCCTGATCTCCGGGGTCATCTCGGTGACGTTGACGCCGGTGTTGTGCAGCAAGCTGCTGCGTCCGGCGGGCGCGGCCGCGACACGACCGTCGAGCGATCTGCTGCTGCGGGTCCGCGCGCGCTATGCGCAGACGCTGGACTGGGCGCTCGCGCATCGCACGGCGGTACTCATGGTGTTGGCGGTCAGCTTCGTCGCGACCGGCGGGCTCTATGCGATTGCGCCAAAGGGCTTTATCTCCAACGACGATACGGGGCTCCTGGTTGCAACGACCGAAGCGGCGCCGAACATTGCGTTCCGCGCGATGGCGCAGAAGCAGCAGCAAGCGATGCGCGCGATCGCGTTGAACCCCGACGTCGCCTCGCTGGTCGGATCCGTCGGCTCCGGCGGCCCCAACTCCGGCACGAACACCGGCCGCATCATCATTCCACTCGTGCCACACAGCGAGCGACCACTCGCGCAGCAGGTGCTCGAAGATCTGCGCCCCCAGCTGACCGACATTCCCGGTCTCAAGATCTTCGTGCAGAACCAGCCTTCACTGCGCATCGGTGGCCGCGTCAGCAAGAGCGAATTCCAGTATTCGTTGATGGATGCGGATATGGCGGAGCTGCTGACGTGGGTGCCGCGGCTCGTCGACGTGTTGCGCAAGTCGGATGTGCTCGAAGACGTCAACACCGATCTGATCCTCGACAATCCCAAAGTGCGCGTCGAGATCGACCGCGACCGGGCTTCGGCGCTCGGCGTCAGCGCAGCGCGGATCGAACAGGCGCTGTACGACGCGTTCGGGTCGCGCCGGGTGTCGACGATTTATGCATCGACCGATCAATACGCGGTGATCATGGAACTGATGCCGGAGTTTCAGCGCGACAGCGGAGCACTCGACCTGCTGTACGTTCGCAGCGACAGCGGCGCGCTGGTGCCGCTGAGCGCGCTCGCACACTTCGAAGCGACGACGGGTCCGCTGACGATCGCGCACTCCGGTCAACTGCCGGCGGCGACGCTGTCGTTCAACCTCGCGCCCGGCAAGTCGTTGAGCGACGCGGTCGCAACGGTCGAGGCCGCCAAGAGTGCATTGGGCGCGCCGGACACGCTGATTGGTAAATTCCAGGGCACGGCGCAGGCGTTTCAAGCATCGGTTGCAGGCATGGGCGTGCTGATCGTGCTCGCGATCGTGACGATCTACCTCGTGCTCGGCGTGCTGTACGAGAGCGCGTGGCACCCCTTGACGATCTTGTCGGGACTGCCGAGCGCCGGTTTCGGCGCATTGCTGACGTTGCTGCTGTTCCGCATGGATCTGGATCTGTACGCATTCCTCGGACTGATCCTGCTGATCGGCGTCGTCAAGAAAAACGCGATCATGATGGTCGACTTCGCGCTTGCCGCGCAGCGCGCGCAGGGAATCGATGCGGCGACCGCGATCCGCGAAGCGTGCGTGGTGCGCTTCAGACCGATCATGATGACGACGTTCGCGGCGCTCTTCGGCACGTTGCCGATTGCGCTTGGCTGGGGTGTCAGCGGCGCGTCACGCCAACCGCTCGGACTGGCTGTCGTTGGAGGATTGGTCGTGTCGCAGCTGCTGACGTTGTACATCACGCCGGTGATCTACGTGACGCTCGAGGAAAGGCTCGAGCAGTATCGTCAGTGGCGTGCGCGCGGCGCGAGTCGCGTGTTGGAGACGTCGTAGCCGAGAAGCGCGCGATCGACGCGTGTCGGGAGTTCGACGCTCGAGAAGCTTGTTCACCCTCAGACCGCTCGAACTTCGGCGAGCCGCTTGACTGCGTACTCGTCGTCCCAGCAGACGGCGGCTTCCCATGCGGCCGATGCTTGTGCTGCGATGTCGTGCGCGC
>CAYUMA010000733.1:0-6561 GCA_964445675.1 uncultured Pseudomonadales bacterium
TGGCCGCCGCCGAGAGGCTCATCCGGAGGCGGGGTCCGGATGTTTCGCTCGATGCGATTGCGGTCGAGGCCGGCGTGACGAAACCCACGCTGTACCGCGGAGTGGGACACCGCGACGCGCTGGTCAACGCGCTTGCATTGCGGCTGATGGCGCGTATGACGGATGACGTCGCACAGTTGGTCGACCGCGCCGAGAGTCCGCGTGATGCGTTGCGGCGTCTCGTTGCGGGCTACCTCAAACGCACCGCCAGTGATCGCCACCTGTACCTGTACGTCACAGCCGGCGGCGCCATCGAAGCGCGCGTACAGCAGTCGTTGCTGCTCGCGGATGGCGTGGCGGGTCAGTTCGCGCAGCGCATCGCGGCCTACCGCACGGCGCGCGGTGCAGACCCGGCCGTTGCAACCGTCTGGTCCTATGGCCTCGTCGGTGCGCTGCACTTCGTGACGCTGTGGTGGCTGCGCGACGAGGCAATCAGCAGCGATCAGCTGACCGAGCAGGTCACCGAGCTGCTCTGGTCGGGGCTCGGGCTCGAAGCGGTCACTCGAAAAGCAAAGCGAAGCCGATGACGCGGCGGCATCCTACGCGCCGACTTTTGTCGGCGCGTGTCGCGCGGGATGGTTAACATCGCCGCATCGATCGCGTCGGGGCCGGGTCATTCGATGGAACACAAGCAGCTGATCGTCATCCTCGCCGACCTGAGCGGTTACACGCGCTTCATGCTCGAGAACCGCACGGCGGCGCTGCACGGTCAGTTCGTCGTCAACAGGCTGATCGAGTCGATCCTGGCCGAGGTCGACATCCCGCTGACGCTGCAGGAGATCGAAGGCGACGCGGTGTTCCTGTATGCCGCGCATCCCGGTTCGGACCGGGAGTGGGCGACAGTCGTCGAACAGGTCAGCCGCAAGCTGATGAAGTTCTTCGACGCGTTCATCGCGGGTAGCGCAACGATCACGGAACTCACGCCGTGCGAGTGCGCGATCTGTGCCAAAGGGGACCAGTTGGGTCTGAAGATCGTCGTGCACACGGGCGAGGCGGTGTTCCATTCGATCGCCGGTCGAGCGCAGGTGTCGGGTCCGGACGTGATCCTCGCGCATCGACTGCTGAAGAACTCTGTCGCGAGTTCGGAATATCTGCTGCTGACCGACGCCGCGTTCGATCTGATGGGACGCTACATGCCTGACGGCTTCGTCGCGCACGAGGAAACGTATGCCGGGTTCGGCACCGTGAGCACGCGGGTGCGTCCGCTCGACGAACAGATGCTCGCCGCGCGCGACGCGCTTTACGCGATGGATAGCGACCAGTTGGACGCGACCGTCGAGGCGTACATGCACGCAGTCCTCGGAGACGGGATGCGTCGGGCAGCGCTGCAGCAGGTACGCAATCCGACGCGACCGCTGTCGTGGCTCGACAAGGCGCTGCTGCTGTGGGACGCGTGGGTCGGCGCGAAACTCAACCTCCGCAAGGAGACGGTCACCGGACGCGTCGTGGCGCGCGGCAAGCGGCGGCCGCCGTCGCTGGCGGCGAGCGGCTAACGGGTTTGCGCGCCACGCACGGGTTTTAGCGGTCGGTGAGTTTTACCACCGTTTTGCCGAAGTTCCGGCCGGCAAACAGATCACAGAACGCACGACCCACGTTGTCGATTCCGTCGAGCCGATATTCGATTGGAACGATCTCGCCGCGCTCGATCCATTCGACGAGCGTTGCCCGTGCCGCATCGTATCGATCGACGCGGGTGTGTGTCAGAAATCCCTGCATCGTCGCCTGTTTTGTGACGAGCTGAAAAAGATTGCTCGGGCCCGGCAACGGCTGCTGCGCGCCGTAGCTTGCGACGCCGCCGCACAACACGATGCGAGCGGCGGGGTTGATCTGGTTCAGCACCACTTCGAGCAACGCACCGCCGACATTGTCGAAATACACGTCGATTCCGTTGGGACACGCTTTGCTCAGGGCCGTTGCGAATTCCGAGCCGAGCCTGTGGTCGACGGCCGCGGCGTAGCCGAGTTCGCTCACCAGGCGTGCGCATTTTTCGGGGCCGCCCGCGATACCGACGGCGTGCGCCCCGAACCGTTGTGCGATCTGCCCGGCGATACTTCCCACGGCACCGCCCGCCGCACTGATGAGTACGGTTTCACCTGCGCGTGGCTGAGCGATCTCGGTAAGGCCGAAGTAGGCGGACAATCCGGTATCGCCCAACACACCGAGGTAATAGCTCAACGGACAGGGCGGCTGATCGGGTAGCCGCGATACAAAGTCATGGCCGTTGGCCACCGAGTATTCCTGCCACGCGAGTCGTGCCATCAGCAGATTGCCCTTCGCGTAGTCGGGATGCCGCGACTCGATGACTTCGCCGAGCGTCAGACCCATCACCGGCGCGTCGAGTGCCATCGCCGGCAGCACGCTGTCGCCGCTGCCTTCGTTCATCCAGTTGCGAAAGCCGGCATCGAGCGAGATGTAGTGATTGCGCAGCAGAAACTCGCCGTCAGCAATCGTCGGCAGCGCTGCGCTGACGACACGGAAATCGCCGGGTGCCGGCAGACCGCGCGGTCGCGCGGCGAGAATCACGCTGCGGTTCTGAGTCATCGCCGGGGGTGGTCCGTCTTCCGTGAACAGCACGAATGTTGTTCATGCTGCCATCGATCTCTGGTTGAAGTACACGGCATCCCGCGTTTCTCTCGTCGAGCGAAAAGCACTGTCCTTCGTCTGCGCTTGCCTCGGATGTGGACGCTTGTCCCCTCTCGCATGCGGGCGTAGATTGGCTGTCCCGCGATTTCGTGGGGGGGGGGGCAAGTAGTCCAGTCGTTGTTCACGCTGTGGGCGTGAGTTGTGCTGGTGTCTCGAGAACACCAACAAGATGAGGCAAACCATGATGACTCGGATTCTGAAAACGTTCGTTGCAGCTGCCTTGATCTGCCTGCCGTTGTTTGCGCAGGCGGGTCCGGGTTCTAGTGTGACTTCAACCGCGGTATTGCCGCAGAACGTGCCGGCGATGGTCGCGGCGTTCGACAAGTACATGAGCTCGTCGCTCGGCAAGCAGTTCAAGGGGCGGCTCGTGCTGCTGAGGCACATCGCCGACGGCGCCGATCCCGCGACGGTCTCAATCGTGAGCCTTTATCACTCGGCAGCGGAGGCTGAGGCATTTGCCATTCTCGCCCAGAACGATCCGGCCTGGACGGAGCTCCTCGCTGCCGTGGTGCCGATTTCGCAGGTGACGTTCACCGGTCGCTCGGTCGCAGTGAAGAGTTGGGGCGACGTCAACGACACGGACACCATCTGGGAAAACGTTCTGTTCACGGTCACCGATCCGGCGGCGTTGATCGCGGCAACGGATGCGTGGCACGCCACCGCCATGGGTAAGAAATTCCCCGGCCAATCCCACCTCCTCGCGGTTGAAGCGGCGGGCATGGGCCAGGTGACGCACTATTTCGCGGTGGGTTGGGCAAGCCTTGCCGAGCGGGAAGCGTTCGGCGACGCGAACGCGAACGATCCCGCCTGGACGACCTACGTGGCGGCGGGGGCGAAGGCGTCGACGTACCTCGGGCGCAGCATGTCCCAGACTGTTAAGGCCTGGGGACCCGCGACGACCAAGTCGCTCTTGGCGCGCTGATTGCACCTGGGACGAACCCGTCAAGGACGGCGGGTTCGTTTCGCTTCTCGTCACTCTCGAGACCATCGCCACGCCGACCAAGGACCTCTGATGATCGACCTGACCCGCGAAGACTCCGTCTTCACGCTCGCGCTGAACGATGGCGAGAACCGTTGGAACACGACCTTCGTCCGCGCCGTTGCAGAAGCGTTGCACGAAGTCGAGGCTTCCTCGGGTCCGGCGGCTCTCGTCACGACGTCCGCGAACGAGAAGTTTTTCTCCAACGGCCTCGATCTCGCGTGGATCCAATCTGCCGGTGAGCACCGTGCCGGTGACCGGGCGGTGTTCGGTGACGAGTTCATGCAGCTGATGGGTCGCCTGATCACATTGCCTATCCCCAGCGTCTGCGCAATCAACGGGCATGCGTTCGGCGCCGGATTCATGATGGCGCTGTGCCACGACGTGCGCGTCATGCGCGAAGACCGCGGCTTTGCGTGCGCGAACGAGATGCAACTCGGCATGGCCATACCGCGGCCGGAGCTGATGCTGTTCCGGCACAAGATTCCCGCGGGTGCGTTCTACGAAACGGTTCAACTCGCGCGACGCTGGACGGGACCCGACGCGAAAGCTGCCGGCATCGTTCAGCAGACCGCGACTGCAGACAACTTGTTGAGCGTCGCGCGGCAACGCGCGGTCGAACTGGCGCCGCTCGGCGCCAACCGCAAGGTGTTCGGCGCGCAGAAGCAAACGCTTTACGGCGAGAACGCCGTGCTCAACGGTCCACACGGTGCCGCGTACCTGCTGGCACATGCGGCGGACCAGCGGCACTGACCCGCTTTCGGTTATTTTCAAAATCGCAATAATGACGCAGACGCCCCGATGAAGATCCTGAAAATCCTTTCGCTGGTCGTAGGGAGATCTGAATGAACGTTCGATCATCGTTGTTGGTTGCAGTGACGGCATTCCTGGTAACGGGATGCTGTTCCAAGGATTGCGAGCGGTCGCGGTCGTTCCACACCAGCTTGCCGGTCTCGGCGGCGTCGTTTGTCCCTTCGCGACATCCCGGCACTCCAGTCAATTGCCCTGGTGTCGGGAACCCAAACGAGTGTGTCGTCCCGATTGCCGTTAGGGATCTGCGCTGCTACGCCGACGACATCGTCCTCGACGACTTCGTGAATCTGGCGGCGAACCAGAAAATCGTGTGGCAGTTGCCCGCTGGATTTGTTTTCTGTCCGCGCGCCGGCGACGGGGTCTTTCTCAAGGACCCCAACGTTCCCGACGGTCTGTTCGATCCAAAGCCCAGCTCGAGATGCTCGGACACGTTTGAATGGAAACGCTTGCGGCCGGACGGCAACGACTACGCATACCAGCTGCGCTTCCGCACAGCCGATAGGATCTGCGGCGTCAAGGATCCCTGGATGCGGAACTGACGGACGCGTCTTTCAACGCGGCGGCGAGCCACGCGCGGGCCTCGTCGATCGCCTGGTCGTAACGGAGCACGGCGCCTTCGCTCTGCGCTGCGGCAAAGGCCGCGCCTGCGAGCGCGGCGCGCGATCGATCAACCAGCGGAGTCAGAAAGTCCTGGTCGATCGGGTCGCGCTGCAACCCGGTCTCGAGCATCTGCGCCTGGGCGGCGCCGAACCAGCGCGCGGCGCGATCGTGTTCGCCATGCCACGCAGCCAGTCCGGTCACGACGTCGAGCGCGCCCTGGCCGACCGCCTTGTTGCCGAGCGCGTGCGCAATAGCGATGGCCTCGGCCAACGCGCCATACGCACGCGTACCGTCGCCGCATCCGATCCACACCATGGCCACGTTGAGGAGTCCGATCGCCACGAGTTCGCGATCGCCGATCTCGCGCGCCAGTGCAATCGCCTGTTCGTAGCGCGGTTCGGCCAGGTCCAGTCTTCCATCGATCCGGTGCAACTGGGCGAGCCCGTTGATTGCCGTCGTGAACTCATGCTTGTCGCCCAACTCGCGGGCAAGCTCGACGGCCTCTTCCACGTAGCGCCGGGCAGCAACCAGGTCGCCTAGTCCGGATGCCGTCATCGCCAGCGGTTGCAGCGCCTTGGCAATCCGGAACCGGTCGCCGAGGTCGCGGGCGATGGCGAGACTCTCATCGAGCAGTGCCTTCGCCTCCTCGTAGCGGCCCATGAAGCCGCAGAGCTGTCCGGCGTCGAACAACGCGCACGAGCGTTCGAGGGTGCGCCCCTGTGTTCCCGGTCTAGCCAGCGCGGCGACCGCCACTCGATGGCCGAGTCCCATCAGGCCCCGCAGGAACCAATAGGGATGGCATGCGTGCACCAGACGCAGGCCCAACGCGGCTCCGTCCGGCACATGGTCGCACCACCCATGCGCCGCGAGCAGGTTCTCGCGCTCCAGATCGATGCGCGTGACCCACGTCGCTTCGCCCGGACCATCGAAGTGCGGCCGCGCAATCTCCGCGAGCGAAACGTAGTAGGCCAGGTGCCGAATACGTGCAACGTCGCCCTCGGCGGCCTGCGTCAATTGTTCGTCCGCATATTCCCGAACGGTTTCGAGCAGGCCATAACGCGCGCCTTCGGCGTCGATCACGATGAGTGATTTTTCGACGAGAGCAGCGAGCAGGTCGAGTACGAGCGTCTCATCGACGTCACCCCATGACACGACATTTTCCGCGGCTTCGAGCGTCCAGCCACCGGCGAACACCGCCAGCCTGCGAAAGACGATGCGCTCCTGTTCCGTCAGCAGGTCGTAGCTCCAGTCAATCATCGCCCGCAGCGTTTGTTGTCGAGGTTGCGCCGTGCGATCGCCGCCGGTGAGCAGGCGGAAGCGATCGGTCACACGCGCGGCGATCTCCTCGATCGATAGCGCCCGCACACGCGCAGCGGCCAGCTCGAGTGCCAGCGGGATGCCATCAAGTCGCTGGCAGATTGCCGCGACCAGAGCGGCGTTGCGATCCGTCAAACTGAATGCAGGTTGGAACGATTTCGCGCGCTCGA
>CAYUMA010000734.1:0-2477 GCA_964445675.1 uncultured Pseudomonadales bacterium
GATCATGCCGCATGGTAACGGCCCGGTTCGCGTCGCGCGAGAGGGCGGTGCTCACTGCTAACATCGCGGCATGCAACTGTACGAACCGCAACGGCACGAGCGACTCGGTGGCGCCGACTGGAGCGAGGCGCGCGCGCGTGCCGCGATCGAGCAGATCGTCGCCGACACACAGCGCAGCTGCAGCGTCGACGGTCTATGGCCGCTGCATCCGTTCGACGTCTCCCCAGAACGTCCGCCGGCTTTGAAGCCGCTCTATTACGGCGCGGCCGGCGTCATCTGGGCGCTCGATCACCTCGCGCGGCAAGGCGCGGTCGCCCCGCGTGACTATCTGCCGACTGTGAGCGAGTTGAGCGAGCGCCATCACGCCGACTTGCGCGGCCTCGTCGACGTCAACGCTTACATCGGACCCGCGGCGGCGTCATACCTGCTCGGCGACGCCGGCATGCTGATGCTGCAATGGAAGCTCACGCGCGCCGCGGCGCTCGCCGAGCGCATCTATGACGCCCTGCGCGGCAACGTCGGCGATAGCCGCGGCCTGTTGTGGGGTGCGGCGGGATCGATGGTCGCGTGTGTCCTGATGCATGAAATGACCGGTGAGTCGCGCTGGCAGACGCTGTTCGTCGAACATTTCGATGCGTTGTGGAACCGTTGGACGTACGCGGCCGAGCTCAATTGTTGGGTATGGACCGACGAACTATATGGCGTGACCGAGACCCGGCTCGGTGCGCTGCACGGATTCGTCGCGAACGCGCACGCGATCGTCCGCGGCGCGCACCTGCTGCAGCCACAGCAACGCGACGCCGCGTTCGAGCGCATCGCGCAAACATTGCAGGCAACCGTGTTGGTCGACGCGGGCCGCGCGAATTGGCCGCACGACGCGGGCGCGTCGACGCGGCCGCAACGGATGCCGCTACTCGTGCAGTTCTGCAGCGGCGCACCCGGTGTGGTTGCATGTATGACGGAATTTTCCGCGGCCACCGGCGGCTCGCTCGATACGCTATTGCGCGCGGCCGGCGAATTCATCTGGCACGCGGGCCCGACGACGAAGTTTCCGGTGCTGTGTCATGGCGCCGTCGGCGCCGGGTATGCGTTGTTGAAACTGCACGCACGCTACGACGACGACGTGTGGCTCATGCGTGCGCGCGCGTTTGCGATGCACGGGGTCGAGCGCGCCGAGCGCGCGGCGCTGCAATACGGTCAGCGCAAATATTCGTTGTGGACCGGGGACCTCGGCCTCGCGGTTTACCTGTGGGACTGCGTTCGCGCGAACGCGCAGCTGCCAACGCTGGATGTGTTTTAACGAGATGCCGAAGGTGACGTTCGAACATCCCGACGGCGCGCGCGAAACTCACACCGCCAACGCCGGCGAGACCGTGATGGACTGCGCGCTCGATCACGGCGTCGTCGGCATCAAGGCGCAATGCGGCGGCGCGTGCACGTGCGTGACGTGTCACTGTTATATAGCGCCCGAATGGTTCGAACGGTTGGGCGTCGTGCATTCCGACGAACTGGAAATGCTCGAATACGCACCGGCGCGGCGACCCAACAGCCGACTCGCGTGTCAGGTCGTGCTCGACGCTGCGTGCGACGGGATCGTCGTGCGGATTGCGGACTCGAGCAGCGACGAACCACGCGACGATTGAGGCCAACGATGCGCGCGACTGACGAGTGCAGATTCGATGTTGGCGGCGCCGAGAGATACCACTCTTGTAGGACGATCCCGCCTCCTTCCTGCAAAACCCTGCTGCTTATAAAACCTTGCTGCTAAGGTGAAAACAAATGATTTCGGCCAATCGATTGGGGAGAGAGACGGATGAAATCGCGACTGGTAACGCTGGAGAACTGGCGGGAATCGCCGTACAACGTCTGGGCGTTCCAGCATCTCGAAACGATCCTGCCGACGACCACGGTCGACCGCGGCGCCGGTGCGGTGAGTGCGTTGGACGCGCAGCCATACGATCTCGGCGAGTTCGAGTTTGTCGACTACGCCGGCAAGAAACGCAACCTCGTGCAGTTCCTCGACGACCAGCACATCGATGCGCTGGTGCTGTGGTCGCACGGCAAGTTGCGCCAGGAGATCTACCGCAACGGCGAAACGCCGCGCACGCGTCACATGATGATGTCGGTAACGAAGTCATTCACCGGACTCGTTGCGGAAATGCTGATGGCCGAAGGCTGCCTCGACGAAACGAAGCAAGTCACCGATTACGTGCCGGAACTGAAGGGCAGCGCGTACGACGGCGCGACACTGCGCAATCTGATGAACATGGAGATCGGCATCGACTTCTCGGAGATCTACGACGATCCGAGTTCGACGATCTTCCAGTTCAGTTACGCCGCGGGATTTCGTCCCGCGCCGCCGCGCGTGAAGGCATTTCCGGCGCTGCACGAGTTCCTGCCGTCGTTGCGCAGGAAGGGCGAGCACGGCCAGGACTTTCACTACGTCACCGCGAATTCCGAGGTGCTCGGCTGGGTGA
>CAYUMA010000735.1:0-1749 GCA_964445675.1 uncultured Pseudomonadales bacterium
GAGGTGGATCTGGCGCAACGAAGCGCGCCATTGCGTTTGCGTCGCGGGGTTCAGCGATTGCGACAGCGCGCTGTAGCCGTGCAGCTGCGCCCATGCGTCGATGTCCAGATTCGCCGCGATCGTGACGACCGTGTCGATCCGCTCGACGCGTGGAGCTACCAGCACCGCGAGGACGCCGCCGCCGCTGTAACCGATCAGCGTGACCCGCGTCGCGCGCGATTCATTCAGTACCGAGCGCACCGCCGCCGTCATGCTGGCGACGACTCTTTCGGAGTAGCGCGCGACCGTCCACAACGTCGCATCACAGCCGGGTGCCGCCGCGAGCCCCTGGTAACACGGCCGGCCGATGAATACCGACGGCGCCGGGTCCGCGAGCATCAGGCGCACTTCGAGCGGATCACGCGGTGTTGGATCAGCCGCGATTTGTGTCGGACGGATGAACGGCGTGCCGTCGCCGGAAAAGTAGATATGCAGAGTGTCGTTGCTGGCATCGAGAGTGCGTACGAAGACCACGTGTTCAAATCCGGCGCCGGTGATGCGCGCAACACTCGCGCCGCCGTTGCGTGCGAGCGTTTCGGTGTGTTGCGCCGGTGATCCGGCGCACCCCGCACAGATCGATGCATAGACGAGCCACGTGGCAATGCAGCGCGGAACCAGCGCACGTTTTTGCGCATCTGTCGGTGCGTTGCTTTGACACTCGCAAGCGGCGCGCTCTATCGTTCCAGGGCATCCCCCACGCACACCGCCATTGCCGGCAGGACGCCGGCAGTCTTGGCAAAAGGAGAAGCCCCGTGCGTCGCTGCTATGTTCCCGTTTCACTGCTCTTCCTGGTTGCCGTGCATGCATCGTGTGCGGCCGGCACGCAGCATAGCCAGACCGATCGTGCGCACGAAGGCCAAGTTCAAGTCGCGGATCTTTATGTCGTTGATTGCCTGCTTCCGGGGCAAGTGCGTCAGCTCGGCAATCGCACCTATCTGACGCCGCGGCGACCGATTCATACGACGGCCGCCGACTGTCGCCTGCGCGGTGGTGAATATACGGCTTACGACCGCGCCGACTACAAATCCGCATTGAACGTCTGGATGGCGGCCGCCGAAGCCGGCGATGCAGACGCGCAGACGAACGTCGGCGAAATCTTCGAACGCGGCCTCGGTGGTGAACCGAACTACGAAGCGGCATTGATCTGGTACCGCAAATCGGCCGCACAAGGCAACGCGCGCGCGCAGTTCGCGTTGGGGACGTTGTACGAACAAGGTCTTGGTGTCGCACGCGACCAGCGCGAAGCACTGAATTGGTATCGCCTCGCGTGGGGACTGGCCGAGGACAACCTGATCTTCGAGTCGGCCGCGAACCGTGAACAGGAAGCGCTGCGCGCCGAACTCGCGAAGGGCCTCGACGAAAAGTCTGCCCAGCTCGAATTGCTGCAGCGCCAGTTGCAGGACATGGAAGCAAAGCTCGCAGCGAGCGTGTCGGCAAACAAAGCGGCGTCGAGCGACGCGCAGCGCGAGGCATCCACGCTGAAGTCGCTGATCGTGCAGATCGAAGCGCAGCGGGCCAAAGACAGCCAGCAGATGGACGCGTTGCCGAAAACCCGGGAGCCGGCCGTGCCCGCGACCGCAGCAATTCCTGGAGAGGCCGTTGCCGCCCACGCGAAGGATCTCAAGTTCGGCCAGTACTACGCGCTGCTGATCGGCAATCAGGACTACCAGCGGATGGAGAGTCTGAACACGCCGCTGAGTGACGTCGCGA
>CAYUMA010000736.1:0-17767 GCA_964445675.1 uncultured Pseudomonadales bacterium
GGATCGACGACTACGCTGCCCGGGAGACGCTGGTGGAGTTCGAACGCGGTCTGGGTTTTCCCGACGCCAAAGGTGCCGTTCACCCAGATCAGCATTGTCGTTGGGTCTCCACGTCGAGCGCGGGCGTGAAAAACTCAAAACCACGTGCCTTCGCGCCCCGTGAGCGAAACGGAATCATGCGTCCCCGCCATTTGAGGTACCCGGCGTACCCAACGGGCCGATTGCCGTAGCGACGGTCGGCCGCGATCGACGGGAGGTTGGTTGTGTGGATGTAGTCGATGTTGTATCGACACCCGTGCGACGTTTGCCAACGATCCATCAGGTGTACTACGTGTTCCTGCAGGTGACGTCCGCGGTGCGAAGGCACCGTCAACGCCTTGTATGCATAGCTGTGTGCGGCCGCGAACCGAACCCATAAACCTGCTTCCGCCGGTGTCGCCTTCGTTGCGATCCACGCATACGCGACAAGCACGCCGTGCTCCAGATAGCCGAAGCAGATATCACCGCGACCCGTTGCTGCGCGGATCGAATCAGCCGTCATTCCAAGCCGCGGGTCGCGAGCAAATTGGATCAGCTCCTGAACGCCCAGAGCACGAACCACACAACCGGATGGCACCGGATTGGCCGGCGCATTCGGGTCGAGCGGTCGCGTGTGGACGACGAACAGCCGAAAGCCCAGGTACTTTTCAGCACGACGAATCACGCGCACATACAGTGACTTGGTCCAGCCCCAACGACGGAGGTCTTGTCGAAAGTTGTCCAGGTACATCGTTAGCGCTCCGCCGATCCGATTCGTAAGATGCCCTCGGACAATGAGGCGCGCAACTTACTCGATAGGATCACGCAATGGCCGTTGCCCGCAAACTTCAAAATTTACGGCAGCGCCAACGGGATTGGGGCCTGAGGCGCGCGCTGTACTGGGAGTGCATGCACTTCCTTGGATACTTCGGTTTGCACGTCCACTACGTAACCATCGGCAGCGACTTGAAGCGACCGCACGAAAACGAGCGACCGATCGTACCAGACGGGTACAAGACCCGCGTGGTCGGGCTCGAGGATCTGTTGCCGTTCGTAGAGACGGTGCCCGGACTCGATCCGGAGTTTCTGCGCGAGGCGTTCGCACGCGGCGACGAATGCGCCGCCAACTTTCATGAAGACGAGCTCGTCGGATTCGGCTTCGTCTGTCGCTCGCGCACGCGCGCTTCGGATCAGCTCGACGTTCTGATTCCCAAGGGTTTCCGTTACAACTACAAAGACTGGACTCACGACGACCATCGCAGACGCAACCTCAGCAGCATGCGTGGCCACGTACGCTTCACGACACTGCCAAGACCGTATGAGGAGCGTTCGATCTCGTTTGTGGAGACCCACAATTACGCTTCGTTGCTGCATGCGTATGTGCATCCGCGGGAGCGCCGCATCCGTCTGGGCTTCTTCGGCTGGCTGACGGTTTTCGGCAGACAGATTCCCTTCAACTCCCGAACAGCAAAATGGGTCGGTCTCGAATTGGTCCGGCGCGACGACGACGGTCGTCGTCAGTACGTCTGACGGCCACTCTATGGCGCCTGTTGAGGCAACGCGCGCGGGCTGAAGATTGAAATCTGGGGGTCGGTACCAGCGGGTGCATCAAACCGGCTCAGGTGTGATCGAAGTCATGCACGTCCGTTGCGTGATGCGCAACACGCGCCTAGAATACCGCAGTGATCAGGACGATACGGCACAAGGGCCTGCAGCGATTCTATGCAACCGGCGTGTCGTCCGGAGTCCAGCCAATGCATGCGGTTCGGTTGCGAATGCTGTTGGCCGCGCTGGATACGGCGCAGACGATCCAGGACATGAATGTCCCTGGATTCAAACTGCATCCGCTGAAGGGCCGATTGAAAGGCCGTTGGGCGATATCTGTTAGCGGCAATTGGCGCTTAACGTTTGAATTCCGAGATGGTGACATCCATCTGCTCGATTACGAGGATTACCACTGATGAACATGCACAATCCACCCCATCCGGGTGAGTTCATTCGACAGGTTTATTTGGAACCTCACGAACTGAGCGTCCGCAGTTTGGCGGAGAGTCTCGACGTATCTGCGTCGACGATAACGCGCATCGTGAACGGCCAAAGTGGGCTGAGCCCTGAGATGGCTTTGCGGCTTTCGAAGGCAATCGGCCGAACTCCAGAGAGTTGGCTTGCGATGCAACACAACTACGACCTCTGGCAAGCGAAGCAGTCGGCGGATCTATCGCGCGTCACCGCTGTGGAGTTCGCCGCATAAGCCGCGCTGTTCGACTTTGGCGTTTAGGCGCCGCAGGATCGGCGGGCCGTCGGGGCCGACCGCTCCTTCGAGCTCCGCATGGATCGCAATGGCCTCGCTCTCGAGCACGACTGCCTGATCGAGATCGCCCGAACATGCGTTGCCAGCTGCCTTGAATCGTCCGTGCGTCGTGCCTTCGAGTTTGTTGTGCGCGACACATGCGGCGTAGAGCGTGTCGCAATCGTTCGACGCGTATACGTCGCCAGTCGACGCCGCCGGGACGACAGCACGAGTCGATCGCGTTCCTGAGGGAGACGACGACGCTCGATCACCTTCGTTTGTGCAAGCGTTCTAGTCGTACCAGTCACGTTCGCTTTGATTCGCGGTGCCGTTCTCGATGCGGTCAGCACCCCAAAGGTCACCCGCTGCAGCGGCGTTGCACGCGGCGTGGCTTGCATACGCGCAGCCTGCAGCCGCGGGTTCCGCCGCGCTGCCGGAACTTCCGAACTCCGAAGACGTGCTTTGCGAGTCCCACGCCGAGGCCCCGCCAGACGCGCGCTTGCGAGCGAATGCCTTCGAGATTGCCTGCCATTGCGCGTTGTAACTGGCGATGTACTCCTCTTCGGACATCGACCGCTGCGGCGGTGCCTCCCGCGCGATCGCCGCAGCCGTCAGTGCCGCAAGATCGGTGCGCGTCTGCCGACCCACCGCACTCGACGTCGTCACGCTCCAGATCGGACCTTTGCTCCACACCCGCAAGCTCGCGCTGAGAACCGGATCGCCATTGCCGTCGTCCGAGAGTCGAGCGCGCAGTGCGGGCGCATCGGCGAACTCCGTCGGCAGCGCATGATCGCTCCACCATGCGCCTGGCAATTCGCTCGCGAGGTAACCCCAGCGTCCAACCGTGAGCCGCAAGCCGGCCCGGTCCACGGGGGATACAAAACTCAGCAGCACGGCGAAATCGCCCGAGGGTAACCGCTGCAGGTCGAGCCCCACCGGTATCGCATCGGAGCGCCAGTCGCGCGCGGCCCCCGCAGTCGCGTCCGCGAGCAGCTTCGGCAGGCCGGTGGGAACGACATCGCCGGCCACCGTGTCGATTCCGAAGAACGCGTCGCGTTGAATGTTCGTCCACACCGAACGTGCGTGCGATCCGCCCACCGTGGTCTTGAGTGTCAACGAGTCACCTTCGATCTCATATGCGACGTCGCCGCTCCAATAGGCGGCCAACGCGCCGGAAAGCGTGAAGTGCTCGTCGCCGTCAATCGCATACTGGGCACTGAGCCCGCCCCGCGCGTTATGCAGGATCACCCAGCCGTTGTCGAAGAACTCGACTACTTCATAGGCAATGGGCGCATTGCGATCAGCAATGAATTGCTCCCAAGCACCCGTCAGCGACGGCCGTGAGTCGGCCGGCGCAGCGACGTTGTCGACGGATGGCTCGTCGCCGCACGCGGCAATGACGAGGCTTGCGACGAGGAACGCGAGGGTCCGCGGAGATCCAGTTCGCGACAGCATCGTGCCGGTCTCACCTCGTTCGTACTGGCGCGTCTTCCTGTGCACAAACCGGCTCTTCGTGAATTGGGCTGAGTATTACGCGACTGTGCTGCAAAGCGGAAGCCAGTGTTGAGTTTGAGCGCGCTGTGGCATCACGCGAATGGATGATGGGCAGAGCGAGACCGATAACTCGTCGCGGACCGTTACACCGGTGAGATCAAAGCGAACACACACGTTAGACAACCCTGTCATGGCGCGACTCATCGATGCCGACGTGCGTCTGCAAGGGTGTGACTACGGAGCGCGACAGCAATGAAACGCATGCGGCGATGCGCGCGCGGGGAGGTGCGCCGCGATCGATGCTCGGGCCTGGGTTCCGGGTTGTAGCATCCCGCGGCGTGCGTTGCAGGACGCGCGATGCGGACACGAGCATACCGCCGCAGACCGTTAATTTCGTCGAAGTCGCTGACAGCTCGGAGAAGGGGAGTTGCGCAATTCGCGCGCGATGATTGCGTGCGTTCGCCTTATTGGTTGATGTGCAAGACTGCGTAGCGCATTGGGGCACCGGAGATCTTCCGTGCGGTACCTTCATCTCGAGCACCATGATGGCGATGATGATCGCGATCACCCCATCGCTGAATGCTTCCAGCCGGCCCTTACCCACGCGCCAATGCCTCGATCAAACGAACTCCATCAAGCGGCGTCCGCCCGCCGCAACACAACAACGTCCTGGTGATTATTCATGCCCTTCGGGAGATAGGCGAGGATATCGAAATGCGCGGAGAATGTGGCGAATACATAGTCCTTTGAATGCATCGCGGTCTGATACCAGGCCGGGAACAAACCCTTCATTTCATCGGTCACGACAAACGCAAATTCAGCATCGCCAACGCTTTTCTGCTGCTGCGGCGTCAGATCCAAACACGTATCGGGTCCATGCAAGGACAGCAGGCAGATTCCGCCGGGCTTCACCACCCGCCGCAACTCCTTCAACCAGCGCCCCTGAAAGTCCTCATTGAAGTGCGTGAACACCGACACCGCGTAGACAAAATCGAATGACCCGTCTGGAAATTTCAGCGGCGGCAACGGCTCGTTGAGCGAATAACTCCCGAACGGCACGTGCTGCTGGCACCAGCGGATTGCGGCGCGATCGATATCGGTTCCAAAGAATTCAGCCTGTGGCGCAAGGTCACGCAGCCACAACAACGTACCAGCGCAGCCACAGCCAAAATCCAGGATCGTCGAATATCCGGCCAGGTCCTGGCCGCAGGAACTCAGTGCGGCCGCGATGTCGCTGCTGCACTGCTGTCCGGTGAGGGCGAAGGAGTCTCCATCCGGTGAGCCGCGCACTCTAAAACGCAGCGGGGCCGGCGGCAGCACACGTCCCTGGTATTTCCGGCGCAGGACGGTATCGGCAACCGCCACACTGCGGCAGTACAGCGGCAACAGCACACGCCGATACAGCCAGCGCGCGATTGGAAACAGCGGGGCCGGCACCCAGCGCTTGAGACGGGCCACCCATCGGCTCATTCTGCGATCAACCGCCGCGCCAGGCGTGGTGTCAGTTCGATGATTCGATCGATGGTCTTGTGCACATGCGCCTGAGGATACGGAGCATAAACCACCTGTTAGTAAAGCGGGCTGAGGATCGCGCGACTACCTGGCGAAACGGAAACGTGTGTTGAATTCGTCTGAGATGTGGAATGACGCGAACGGCGGTTGGGTATCGTGGCCCAACACGCACACGCGCGGTGGTTGATCCGCAAGTCGCTGATCTGCGAGACGAGTCTGCTTGTCCCGGACGTTGCGGGGTTTCAGTGAACCGTTACCGCGACGGCGCGATGGCTCACCGACCAGTACGATGCAAATCGAGGTGCTCAGCGAGGATTCATGTAATCACGGTAATAGGTGAGCTTGCCGTCCCGTACCTTGTAGAGTCCGCACCCATTTATTTCTCCGCTCGGCGTGACCGCAATCCACTGCGCCCAGGCGACTTCGCCTGCGCCGGCAACTTCGAGAACGCGGAAGTGCATTTTCAGGTCGCCCACTTCGCTCACCATCTTCGCCATGAAGCCGCGGATCGCCTCAATGCCCTGAAAGGTACCGAAAATCGGATCGACCAGGGTCGCATCGTCGGCAAAGAGATCAGGAAGCAGTGTGTAGTCGCCGCCGTCCTGAACCCGCCAGAAGTTCTCGATCGCCTCACACGCATTCATCACGGTCATCTCCTTCAGGTTTCGCATTTGACAAACCAGTTCACCGGAGCATTAGGGCTCGAGCGGGTTTCAACCGGATGCACTACCGGACGATGCGCCCATCGCACCGCATCAGCGAGCACCAAGCCGACACTTGCACTGTGGTAGATCGGATACGTTTACAGTCTGTGAATTCGTCTGACGTTTCGAGCCAGTCGCGCGTCCATCCTTCCGATCGATGAAGCCGTCGAGGCTCGCCGCCATGTGAATCGTTACGCGAGAATCAGTGTTTGCCATCATGTCGCCCTGTCATCGAGCACCGTTGTGGCGATCTCGCCGATCGCCCCTTTTTCTGATCGTTAATGCGCGATCTCCAGAACCTTCATCAACTTCGTGATGTTCTGTACCAGACAGTACAACAACCACGAGGCTGCGATCGAATCAGGCCTGGTGCCTGTCGCCAACGCACTCGGCGATCGCGATGCGTCATTGCGGCAGATGCTCAACGCCGGCTGGCAGAACGTCGGGCGCGCCACGTCGCGCAAGACAGGGTTCGAATTGGTGGCATTGATCCCACCGCAGAAACTCATCGACGTGGTGCTGAAACCGCGGCGATGACGAAAGCGAGCCTAGCGGATCAGTGCGCGTGTCAACTCTCTCTCGATGTCTTCGGCTTCTTCGACCGAACCAGCCAGAATCAGGGCGTTCATGATTCCGTGCCGAAGCATTCCCGTGTTGTACGGGACGACTCCCCGCGTGGTCGCGTGTGTGTATAGACGCTCGCCGAGCCGGTCGCGCAACTGCGCGAACCCGCAGTGTTTCACACGAAGATTGGTATTCGATATCCAAGCATCGATCGGCGCGCTGTGTCGCGCGCGACGCACTTGATTGATGCGGCTCCACAACGCCAGCACATACGTCGAGCCGTTGATCCGACCGTTGATTTCGGCGAGCAGGTGCGCGGCATTTCCCGATGCACGATCCACCGTTTCGATGAAGTCGACACCGGCGGGCCCGCGATATCCGTTGCCCGCGAGCCAGCGGCCCAACACCACTGCGGACGCACGTAACGCAGGGCTCAGTGCGCTTTCGTGCGGATACGCGTTACCGATATGGCGTGCCTCGTCGTTGAAGCGTTGATTGGTCGTGTGCAACGGATCTACGCGAGTCCCTGTAGCGCCGGCATCGTCGATCCAGATCTGCAGGTTCGGCGATGCGCTAGTCGGTACGAACGACTCGACGAGATAGGAACGCAGGTGCTCGCGTTGTGCCAACCATCGTTGGAGGCGGCTCTTGTCCGGTCCATCGGTGAGCGTGAGGTTGTCTGAGCCGCGCATGGCCCACGCGCCTCGAATGATCACTTTGCCCGTGTGGATCTGATGGCGCGTTACCGCGTCTGCAATCGCCGCGAGCGGCGCCGCGCAATGCTTTTCGGTCCAGGAGACGATCTCTCCCGGTGCCGTTGGAACACCCAGTTCGATTGCCGCGCCGCGGACGATGTCCTTTCGGTTCGCAAGATCGGCGGCTTCCGGCGGCCCTGCCTCGATCGTCAACGGCCTCCCCAGACGTGTTTCCAACTGTCGCTGCACGGCCTTAACGGCGAACGATGCGAAATAGGGGTTCAGCCGCGTCTCCCGTGCCGCGTCGATGCGGTCGGCAAGCCGATCGAGGACGGTCGCGTTCCCCGCGAGTAGCGCCAGGAGGTCGGGAGCAACATCGGTGGACGGTGATAGACGGCCATCACTCGCAGTCAGGATTCCATCGCCACCGGGTCCGACCTCGAGCTCTCCGAGATACTCGACATACGCTGGGTCCACTGGATCTGCAACGACGACAAAGTCGTTGCGCTGCGCCATCAGCAACGCGCGTTCCGCGTAGACAGACACCAGTGCATTGGTGCGGCGCAGACTCGGAACGTTGGGCGCGCCGTAGTCGTGAACGAAAATCCGCTGCACTGCCGGACGCTGCAGGACATCCAACAGCGAGAGCGACGAGTCGCGAGACTGGCGTGCGGACGTGGACAACGCGCCGGACCGGTAGTGACGGAAGGAAGCCATTGTTGTGGCGATGCACCCGCGAACGCGTAACTCGTTTGTACGGCGGATCAGCCTCATTTGTTCGTTCGGCTTCGCCGGGCCGTTAGTCATGCGATCATCCCGCATACGGATTTTCGGGCGATTTCAAATGCGGCTTCCCGCGCGAATGGTCCAGCGCGTGCGGCGCGTCCGCAGCGCGTTGTTCGATCGCGCGCGTCCGCTGCTCGCGTACGTCTGGCGCCGCCTGATGGTTCGCACCATCGTGATCGCCATTACAGGGAGCGTCGGAAAGACCACCTGCAAGGACTGCCTCGCAGCCGTGTTGACGACCGTTGCCGAGACGCACAAAACCCTCAACAACCAGAACGACGACACGGGCGTGCCGCGTACCCTGCTCGCGATGCGCCCGTGGCACCGCTTTGCCGTAGTCGAAGTGGGTACCGGTACGCCTGGTCAGATCAAACGGTCTGCGCGCATGGTGAGACCCGATGTGGCCATCGTGCTCAGCGTCGCGCGCACGCATACCAATAAATTCGCGACGCTCGAAGACACGGCAGAAGAGAAATCGCAATTGCTGCGTTACCTGTCGCGCCGCGGAACCGCGATTCTGAATTCCGACGATGCCCGCGTGCGGCAGATGGCACAGCTATGCCGTAGCCGCGTGATTCGGTTCGGACAGACGGCGGGTTGCGATCTCGTAGCGGAACGCGTCGAATCGAGTTGGCCAGACCGCCTCACGTTTGCCGTCCGTGCAGCCGACGACCAGGCGCGTGTGCAGACGCAGCTCGTCGGTACGCATTGGCTGAGCTCGGTACTGGCTGCGCTTGCGGCGTCGCGGGTGTGCGGTGTTCCGTTGGACGCGGCTGTTAACGCGTTGGGCACAATCCCTCCTGTTGCGGGCCGCATGCAGCCCATTGCACTTCCCAACGGCGCGATCATGGTGCGCGACGAGCAAAATGGATCGCCCGACACGTTCAATGCGATGGTCAAGGTCATGCGCGAGGCGCGGGCCTCGCGGCGCATTCTCGTAATGAGCGACCTGTCCGATTCGAAGGCGAACCCCAGAAGGCGACAGCGCGATTTCGGCAAGCTTGCGGCCGAGCTGACGCAACTAGCCGTGTTCGTGGGCGATCACGGTCACCACGCGGCCCGCGCCGCGGCGCACGCCGGAATGGATCCGGCGGCATGCCACGTCATTCCGAGCCTGAAACGCGCGGCGGAGTTCCTGAAGACAGAGCTGCGCCCCGGGGATCTCGTGTTTCTAAAGGGCAGAGCGACCGATCACCTTTCCCGCATTCTGTTAGCGCAGCTCGGCCCGATCGGGTGCTGGGCCGAAACGTGCCGGATTCACCGGATCTGCGATCTCTGTTCGAAGCTCCAGCCCGCTTTCGATCTGAATGGCACGTTGATCGCTGCGACATCGCGCGGTTTGATGCGGTCCCGTTCGGAACCGCGCGGGCCGCAAGTACCGCCCAGCGTTCCCGCGGCACGTTCTTGACGCCCAGCGAACGCTCGAGTGACGCCCACGACAGCCCGACCCGAATCTCGGCATTCGGCAGCGTCAGCAGTTTGGCGGTGCCCAAGGTCTGGTCATCCTCCTGAGGATGCTGCAGTACGACGATGCGTACGCGCGTCGCCACCGGCTCGACCCGATCACAAATGCAGATCGGCGGCGGCTTTTCTCAATGCGGGCACACTTGGGGTTCGACGGTCATCCGCTGTTACGCTAGCTGCGGCATGGGTGGAGGAGCGTACGTGGCTTACGACGATCGCAACATCTTCGCGAAAATACTGCGCGGCGAGGCGCCCGCCCACATCGTCTTCGAGGACGCGAACAGCGTGGCATTCATGGATCTGATGCCGCAGGTGGAGGGCCACACGCTTGTGATCCCGCGGTTGCCCGCGGAGAACCTCTTCGACATCGAACCGAACGCGCTCGCCGCGCTGATTCGAACGACCCAGCATGTTGCCCGTGGTGTGCGGGCTGCCTTCGACGCGCAGGGCGTGATGATCGCGCAGCTCAACGGAGCCGCCGCAGGTCAGTCGGTGTTTCACCTGCACTTCCACATTCTGCCGCGGAACGCCGGCCTCGAATTCAAGGTGCATGCGCGCGACGTGGAGCGACCCGACGTCCTGGCCGAACACGCGCGGCGCATTCGCGCGGCGCTCGACCGCATCGGCCACTAGATGCCGGCAGCTTCGCGTATTTCAGTCGCCGACAGCGCGCGCATAAATGCGCACGTCATCGAGTCGCCCCGTTGTTTCATCGACGATTTGGCCCGAGTCGTTCAAGTAGCCCGACAACGTAAACGGCGCCTCCGGTATCGCTTGTGCACCCCACGCCCAGCGCGAACAGATCTCGACGCCATCCACGTAAAGTCGCGCGATCCAGCCGTTGTATGTCGCAGCCACATGAATCCAGCGGTCGCTCGACGCGACGTATTTCGGATCCGTGCAGATATACGGTTACGCGCGCCGCGTCTTGCAGTGGCTGCCGATACTCAGTTCCAAAACGCGTCGGTGGACTGAACCGCCATGCGCGGACCTGCGCCTTCGCAGGATCAACGTCGCGCAGTGGCGTCGCGGGGCATCGCAGCATCGGGCCCGATCTGGCACAGCTCTGCATGATTTGTAGCCGCCGTAATGCGTGTTCGCGCAATGGCTTACGTTTCTCGCGACCGCCGGACTCATCGAAGTCGTGCGATTCGCCTACGCAGGACCCGCTGATTGCGACCTACGTGATCGCTCTCCCGATCGGCATCAAATCGAAACGGCAACCGAGCCAAGTGCTCGTGCAGCGAGTATTTTTAGGTTGATCCATTTCAGCTCACCCAAGATGCGTCGAGCTGCATCGAGTTCGCCGAGGTGTGGGTATCGTGGCCCAACACGCACACGCGCGGTGGTTGATCCGGAAGTACGGCGAAGCCTGCCGTCCATTGGCTTTTCCAATCGACCGCCGCGGTCAGGCAGCCGGCGCCGCACCGAACAGTTCGCGCTGAGTGCGGCGCAAAAAGACAAGGCCGATGGCGGCGTTGAAGAAGATGAAGAAGTTGTGCATCACGAGCGCGAAGGCAGCCATCTCCCCGGCGTGATCGGGCAACAAAAGCACCCAGAGCGTGATAGCGACCGCACGCATCGGCCCCGGCACACCGGCACCGAAGAAGACGACCGGGAGGTAGCCGAGCATCTGAATCAACGTGAGTTCGACGCCGAAGAGTCCTAGCGCCACGTCGTACACCACCACCGCCGTCAACAAAGCCGGCGTCTTGATGGCGACAATGGTCAAGTACTGCCATAGCCGTGCCTCGCGGAACGCGTGGAAGATCTGCCGGTCCCGCAGCGCAACCGACGCGAACATACCGCCGCGGAAAAACAGGTAAAACACCGCGAAAAAGATCACCGCGCCCACAGCGATCACCGGAATCGCTTTGAACTCCCGCGGCAGGGTGTCGCCGTTCAACCACCACCCGAGCGTCGCCCAGCCGAGCAGGTAGTAGAACTCGCAGAACATCAGGAAAAGCATGCTCGAGGCGAGCTTCCAGCCCGGGACCCCTTCGCGGCGCTGCAAGTAGAGCGCTATCGCCCCTTTGCCGACCTGTTCGTTGAGGATCGAGAGAATGTAGGTACTCGCCCGAACTGGCAGGATGTCGCGATAGCGTACCCGGGCGTTGAACCAGTTGATCACGCGCCAGACGGCAACGGAGTCGAGCAGAAAGAAGACCAGCGAATACGGGATGAGCAGACCGACCAGCGCAAGCCAGTTCACCTTCTCGAAGATCGACAAAAGATAGGGGAAGAGTTCCTGACCCTGGCGGGCCGCAGCGCCGTCGAGGCGTTGGAAGAGGACCAGGAAACAAACAATCGTGATGGCCCAAACGACGATCCGGGCGATCCACGAACGCGACTGTCTCGACTCCGCCACGCGCACTCCCGGATTGGCAAACGAGTGCGCAAGTAAACACGCAACGCCATCCGTTGAACAGGCTGACCACAGTCACTGCACAACGGCGTGTTGCGCCAAATGCGAACGAAAGCCGCCGCCACGCTTCCAGTTAGGCCTAGGCGCGCGGCCCGAGTGATTCGCGAAGTGTCAGCTGATCAAGGACACGAACGATGACATGGGTGCCGCGCGGTCTAAGAACTGTATGCAGCCGACGCTGCTCACGCGCGCGGCACGACGTCGACCTACTTCAGGTGCAACAGACGATCGACCGAGACGAGGCCGGGACCTCGTCCGACCAGATACATCAGCAGACCGGCCCACCCCAGGTGTGTCGGCCAGGCGTCCGGGTAGACGAAGACTTGGATCACCAGCGTCATGCCAAACAACGCGAGCGCCGACAGGCGCGTGAACAAACCGAGTATCAGCAGCAGTGGGAAGAAGTGTTCCGCATACACCGCCATATGCGCCGCGGCATCCGGCGACAGCAGCGGCAGTTTGTATTCCTCGCTGAACAGAAACACGGCACTGTCGGTCACATGCAGCACGCCGTCGACCTTCGTTCTACCCGACTGCAGAAAAATGGTCGCAATCGACAGTCGCGCGACCACCGCCAGCACGTCGTGGCTGATCAACCCTGTCAACAACGCGGCAAATCGATTCCATGCGCCCCGCGCTCCGGATTCGAGATCGGGCGTCAACGGGTTCATCGGGTCTCCTGCGTAGTGGGGTTCAAGATCTCGAGACCCGCAAACGCGCCGGCACGCAGCAAGCGCGCGAGCAATCCGGTCAGGTCGACATCGGCGTCAATGGCCAGTGCGACCGCTCCCGCGTCACCCAACAGCGCGCCGCGGCCGCAGGCATCCAGCAACGCGCATTCGGCCGCGCTGACTGCTATGGCGTCGACGGAATCGTCCGGTCGCACCAGCAGCACCCCTTCGCCGTGCCATTCAATTGTCGAGAGCGCATCCGCGTTCACGCAGTCGCGATTGCCGCGCCAGATCGAATAGATCGGCTGTGCATCGAACCAATGCCAGCGCGCGGATGGGTGAGGATGCAGCACACTGCGTCCCAGCTGTTCGACATTGAGACTCGCGATCATGGCAGCTGGGAATCGTTCGGCGTCCGCGGCCACATGGGCTTCGGTCCACCACCGATCGAGCCGCGCCACGTCAGCCAGATACGGCAACTCCGCTGCCGGCGCGAATCCCGCAAGAAAATCCGGGAAGTCCGCACCATAGTCGACCAGCGACGGCTGGCGCGGCAGCCGGTCACGCACGAATACCGCCGCGGCGGCGCCCAGCCACGCCTCACCGACCAGCCGCGTCACTGCGGGGAAGTTCGCCAACAACGCATCGACACAGCCCTTCATCACGGTGTTGCGATACACCGCAAAACCCGGTTGCGCGATGAGGTTCGCGAGCCAAACGTCGCCGATGAGCGTCGCATCATCGTTTACCAGCGCAGTCGCAAAGGCGTTCTGAAATTCGCCGAGGCGCGGTGTGCGCTGCACTGACGATTGCATCATGGTGCAACGGCTTGTGTAAGCAGCAGCGCATGCGCGCGATTGCGCTCTTCCAGCAGTTGCGCGAACGCCGGCAGGTTGTCGTCGCGTTCGATCAGCGTGGGTCGCGGACCAATCCGCGCGGTCAGCCGTTCGTAGAGGCGCCATACGGCGGCATCGATGGGTGCATCGTGGGAATCGATCAACAACGCTGCACCGTGTGATGGATCCAGACTGTGTCCGGCCAGGTGAATCTCGCCGACGTAGTCACCCGGAAACGCATCGACGTAAGCATCCGCATCGTAGCCAAGATTGTTAGCGCTGACCCAGACGTTGTTGACGTCGATGAGCAAACCACAACCGGAGCGGCGTGACAGTTCCGTCAGGAATGCGATTTCGTCATAGTCGTGGCCGTCAATGAACAAATAGTGCGACGGATTCTCGATCAGAATGCGCCGCTGCAGCGCTTCCTGTGTCTGCTGCACATTGGCGACCACACGCAGAAGAGCCTCATTCGTGCGCGGAATGGGCAACAGATCCGGTCGGTAGGCACCCTGCCAGACAGACCAGGCGAGATGTTCCGACACAACAAACGGCTCGAAGCGCCGCACGAGACTGCGCAGGCGCGTCAGATGAGCAGGATCGGCATCGGCATCGGCGGCAAGCGAAAGCCCGACGCCGTGCAGCGACAGCGGATGGCGGGCGCGGATCACCTCGAGCCAGTGCAGCCGGGGACCGCCCGCGACCATGTAGTTTTCCGGATGCACTTCGAACCATAGCCCGGCGGCATCGCAGCACTGCGCATCCACATAGTGCTGCGGTTTGAGACCAAGTCCCGCCGTTGGGGCGTCCGAAAACACGTCGCGCGCCGACGCCGGCTCACGCCGCGTTGGCGCGGTGTGTGACGTTGTTCGGAGCGCGACGTTCATGCAGTGCGTTCTAGAGATCAGGCCTTCGACGGCGTCAACGAGCCCGTGCCCGTCGGGGTCTTGATCGTCGTGCAAGTACCGGCAGGGACGAACTTCCAGGCATTGGCCTGGTAGTCGGCCTTCGCGGTTCCAGCACAAGTCGTACCCGCACCTGCGGCGCAGTCGTTCTTGCCCGCCATCGAGACGCCATAACACTTCTCCATGGCGGGTTTTTCGGTAGCCATCTTGTCATCGGCGGCGTGTGTCGCGCCCGCAGCAAACGCGGCCAGAGCAAACGCGGTAACAGCATAGGATCGGCGATTCATGCAGAACTCCTCATCATCAATCGTGAACGGGTTGATTCCGCGCGCCGGGCCTAACAATCGCCAAGCCTCGCGGTCCGATGACTAGTTCGTCGCCATTTGGCGCGCGGTTACACCCCAGGCACAATTCAGTCGTGGCGCAGCTTCTGCCCTCCGATGTAACCAACCGCGACTCCCCGGCGAACTCACCCAGGGACGAGTTCGGTGCGCGTGAAACTCGCCTGCGCGCGCTGATGGCGCGGTCGCAGGCGGGCGACGAAACCGCGTATCGCGCGCTGCTTACGGATTTGAGCGAGCGCTTGCGGGCCTTCTACCGACGGCGCCTGGATAGCATGTCTGTTGAAGTCGAGGATCTCGTGCAGGAAACGCTGATCGCCATTCACAATCAACGCCACACCTACGACGCCGACCGGCCGTTGACCGCATGGTGTTATGCGATCGCACGCTACAAGTTGGTTGATCTGCTGCGCCGCCGTCGCCGCCACGAAGCGCTGACCGATCCGCTCGATGACTCGCACGAGCCGCTAGCCGCGCAGGACAATGACGCAACCGATGCCACCCGCGACCTGCAACAACTGCTCGACACGCTGCCGCCGCGGCAGCGCCTGGCAGTGATGCATGTGAAGATCGACGGCCGCTCGGTGGCCGAAACCGCGTCGCTGACCGGCATGTCGCAGTCCGCCGTCAAAGTGAATGTGCACCGGGCATTGAGAACGCTGGCGGCGCGGGTCCGGGGCGCGACGTGAAAACGGACGCACTCATCGAACTGCTCGCAACCGGCGCGGAACCGGTTCGACCCTATGCGGTCGCGCGGCGCATCGGACCCACGCTGTTGATCGGCACCGCCGGCGGCTTGGTCTTGTTGCTCGCGATGTTCGGGGTCAACCCGGGGCTCAGCGATTTTCTCGCGCTGCCAGGGTTCTGGATCAAGATGACGTTTACCGGCGTGCTGACTGTCGCCGGTCTGCTTGCCACAACAAAACTGGCGCGGCCGGGACTGGCCGTTGGCAACGTACTGTGGCTGGCAACTATCCCGGTGCTCGCGTTGTGGACATTCGCCGCAATCGTTCTAGCCGGCGCAGAACCCGCGGCTCGCGCGGACCTGGTGTTCGGTAACACCTGGCGCGTGTGCGCCCTCAATATCGCGCTGCTGTCGCTGCCGATGCTGGCCGCAGGCACCTGGGCGCTGCGCGGCCTGGCGCCGACCCATCTACGCATGGCCGGCGGCGCACTCGGACTGTTGTCCGGCGCCCTCGGCGCATGCATCTACGGGCTGCATTGCCCCGAGGTTGCTGCACCGTTTCTGTCGATCTGGTACATCATCGGCATGCTGATTCCGACGCTCATCGGCATTACGCTCGCGCCACGACTGCTGCGTTGGTAGGACAGAGCGGGTGTCGGGCTCGTCGTTTCGATCATTCCGCGCGACGTCGGTTGCTCCCACGGCAGGTTCCGTGTCAGCAGGACGTTCAGCAGGTTGTCCTGGAAATTGATGTTGCTGGTGAGCTGGTCATGCTTCTCGCACAGGAAGAAGAAGTAGGCGATCGGAAGAAAGCTCTCCTCGTGCTGCGGCGCGGTCGGATCAATCGTCTCGCGCGCGAGAAACGAGGGTTTGGTCACGCGGCCGTCGCCGGGTTCCAGCATCGCCTGCTCCAACACATCAAACGAAACCTTGGCCCGCACCTCGCGCGGTGAAAAGCGCGCGCGCAGCATACCGCCGTCATCCTCCACGACGATGCGCGCCGGCGTCAGCGTGCAGTCGCCCCCAAACAGCACGTAACGAATCGGCGTGGCCGGCTCAGGTGTGGACAGCATCCACGCGAAACGGCGCGCGCGCTCCAGCCGGAACGCGAAGTAGTCCTGCAGCGCTGCAAGGTACGCATCCGCGTCGCGGCCGCGCTCGGCACGAACGCGACCTTCGGCGACCGGGTCGTACACATTCCATCGATAGCGCTGCCACGTCTCGGGGTCGAACAAAGCGTCGGGTAACGCGTTGCCGGCTGGGTCGATCAGCCAGTTCGTGAGCGGATGCGGGAAGAGCTGGTAGCCGCTGGGCATCGTCGCGAGCACTTCCGGACGCATGCGTTTGAGCCCGATCTCTTCACCCGCGATATACCCGTGCAGCGCCGAGACCGCGCCGAAGTTCGGCGCCCCGAGCAGGATCAGCTTGCGTACTAGTTTGACGCCGTAGAGCGAAATCAGCGACGGCGTGCCGTCGAGGACGTCGCTCGGGCCGTAGCGCAAGTAGTAGCGCGCAACCAGACCTCCCATGCTGTGCGCGACGATGTCGACGCGGAGTTCCGGATCGCCGTAGTCCTGGCGGATCGCGTCGATGAGCCGTTCGAGTCCCTTGGCGTGCTCGACGTTGTCCTGCCGCCAGTCGTACGGGAACGGGTAATAGCGCCGCTCGCCCTTCATCGCCGGAGTTCCCGGCGTTCCGCGCACATAGCCGCCGAAATTCACCAACGTGTTGACGATCGGCCCGTAGAAGTTCCTGCCAAGGACCACTTCGGCGAGGTCGAATGCTTCGAGGTCGTCGCGCTTGACCTCCAAGGTCGTTGGATCGAACTCGAGCGCAAGGTCACCGTAGTCGTCAAACAGGATTCGATTCCAGGCGCCGGGCCAGACTTCGACACCGGTTACGCGATTGCGCAACTTTGAACCGAACAGCCCCGGAATCAGAATGACCGGCGTGTTGTCGGGCGAGACCGCCGCAACGCGGTACATCCGGGCAAGATCGGGTCGCAAAGGTGTGCTGCAAGCGGCGAGAGAGCCGGCAAGCGCCAGCGCCGCCACGGCACCGGACATCCGCGCAAGAATCAGGGGAATCATCGCAGTACCGTCGGACGCACGCATCCTGCTATTACAACCCGGTCCCTAGCCATTTATCGAGCGGTTGTCGGCGTTGCGTGCCAAGTTCGGCGTGACAATTCGTCAAGCAGCAACCTGACGCTCTCGTCGGTACAGGTAGCGGCTAGGGAACCTCCGCATAACCTACCACATATGGCCTAACGGATATATAATGGTGCGATTGGTATCGGGTGAGGGTTGAGGATGGCCAAGCAGGGATCGTTCGAGGTCGGAGGCTTCGACAAGTACCACAAACCGACGCGGCGGGA
>CAYUMA010000737.1:0-1632 GCA_964445675.1 uncultured Pseudomonadales bacterium
CGAAAGGAGACCGACGTGCGGCCAAGCTCGCGGCTGCGCGCGTTGAGTGTGTTGGCTCACTCATCCCATTTGGGCTGACGTTTGGCGATGAACGCGTCGACGCTTCGACGGCGTCCGTTGCTCCCTGCGTCGCAATCGACATTCATGGCCGCTGAATGGCAGCAGCGTCGCTGGCTGTCGGTATAGCTGAAACATGCCGCGCGTCGCCTAACACCGCGCCACCTGCTTTTGTTGAGCCGCCATACGCAGCATTATGGCGATCTGAGCAGATCCTGCCGATCTAGGAATCGAAAACGGCCTCTCGAGGTCATCGAGAAGCCGCTCTTGACACCAAGCCGCGTGTCGCGACGGGGTGAGGAAGCCCCCCGGCTCCGAGGTCGTGGGTAGCACGGAAGGTTCGAAAGTCCGTGCGGTTGCGAGCGCTTCGGGTCTTTAGCTGTGAGCAACGAGTGACCGCATTCGGTTGCGACCTCAACTGGTCGACGCAACACTTTAGTCTCGTTGAGAGCACTGGAGTGAGGACCGATGAAGCAGCGACGGCGTATCTATTATTCAGCCGCGCAACGGGCTGAGATCTGGGATCGATGGCGTCGCGGGGAAGGCATGCACGACATAGGCCGCTTGTTCGATCGCGGCCATTCCTCAATCTTCTCGGTTCTGGCGCCGAGCGGGGGCATTCGACCGCCGCTGCGGCGACGATCCCGCCTAGCTTTGACCCTTGCAGAGCGCGAGGAGATTTCACGCGGCTTGGTCGCTGGGCGATCGCTTCGCTCGATGGCGCAAACACTCGGACGTTCGCCCTCGACGCTGAGCCGCGAGATTGGGCGCAATGGCGGAGCTAGACTGTACCGGGCAGCAAAAGCCGACAAGCGCGCTTGGCAATCTGCATTGCGTCCAAAGCCATGCAAGTTGGCGGTGCACGCTCAGTTGCGGCAAGCTGTTGCGGCAAAACTCGCATTGGAGTGGTCTCCTCAGCAGATCGCGGGCTGGCTGAAGTGGACACATCCGAACAACGAGGCGCGTCAAGTGTCGCATGAGACCATCTATCGAAGCCTTTATGTGCAGACCCGCGGGGTCCTGAAAAAACAGCTGATCGAGCACCTGCGCTCACGGCGGGCAATGCGCCGCTCGCGACATGCGACGGCGAAGGGCGGTCAACGCGGTCAGATCGCGAATGCCATTTCCATCAGCGAGCGGCCGGCGTCGGTCGAGGACCGCGCCGTGCCTGGCCATTGGGAAGGTGATCTCTTATGCGGATCGAAAAACAGCTTCATCGTCACGCTGGTCGAGCGACACTCACGCTATGTGATGCTGGCCAAGATTCCGAACAAAAATACCGAGACTGTCGTCAACGCCCTCATCAAGCAGGCGCGTAAACTTCCCGATGAACTCTACAAGTCGCTGACTTGGGATCGCGGCAAAGAACTGGCCGATCACCGGCGCTTCACCATGGAAACCGACGTCGCTGTCTATTTTTGCGATCCACAAAGTCCCTGGCAGCGTGGCTCAAACGAAAACACCAACAGGCTCTTGCGCCAATATTTTCCTCGGAAAACCGATTTGGCGCCGCACTCGCAAGCTCATCTCAACAAGATCGCGCGACGTCTCAACGAACGGCCGCGGAAAACGCTG
>CAYUMA010000738.1:0-7825 GCA_964445675.1 uncultured Pseudomonadales bacterium
CGACTTCGGTGGCACCGATGTTGCCGCGCCATTTGCCGCCGAACGAATCGACCGACGTTGTACGCTCGCCTTGGACATTGCGGCGGAACACGCCAACGAATTGCCAATCGCTGCCGGCGTCGGTTACTCCGTCGACCATCACCAGGTCTTCGCCGGGTTTGTAGTCGCGATCCACCGTCGTCGGCGCAAATGGCGCGAACAGATCGAGCGGTTGGAACACGATGCCGCCGCCCCAGCTGATTGCTTGCCGGCCAACCGTGACGCCCCAGCGTTCGGCGCGGTACTCGAGTGCCAGTCGATCGAACCGCTGAATCAGCTCGTGCCGTGCGCCCTCTTCGAGCGTCCACGTCAGATTCATGAAGCGCAAACGATCATCGCGCGGTGTCTGATCGAGCGTCTGCTGCGGCAAGCTGATGAACGCAAACTGATCGCCGCCTTCATTGAGCGTCGTCAGGTCGGCGAGCAGATGCCAGCCGCCGATCGCGTCGCGGAACATCAGCCGCAAGTCCGCGCTGCCTTCGTAAGCCGGGGTTCCGTCGACGACGCGTTGCAGATCGTCTTCCGGTAGCAGTTGTGCATTGCCGAACAACTTCACGCGCGCGTCGAACTCCCAGGCAGACGCGGTAACCGCGTGAACCGCGCACGCCGCGAACACCACCGCTCGCAACGCGCTGTTCATGCGGGTTCGGCGGCAGCCCTCGTATTCGCGACGATACGCCCGTCCTTCATCGACACCTGCCGACGCGCAAACGCGATCACCATCGGATCGTGCGTCGCAGTGACGATCGTCACGTGATGTGCGCGATTGACGTGTGCCAGCAGTTCGAGCAGCGCCTCGGTCGTTTTCGAGTCGAGGTTCGCGCTGGGTTCATCGGCGAGCAGCAGCTTGGGCTCCGTCACGATCGCGCGTGCGACGGCGACGCGTTGTTGTTGACCGCCTGACAATTCACCTGGGCGGCGATCAGCCAGATCGGCGATGCCGAGCGAATCGAGCATCGCGAGCGCGCGGCGGTGGCGTTCCTTCGCGGCGACGCCCTGCAGCTGCATGATGAATTCGACATTCTCGCGTGCCGACAGCACCGGAATCAGGTTGTACGCCTGGAACACAAAGCCGATTTTCGTCAGCCGCAGATCGGCGAGCTCGCCTTGATCGAGGCCTGCCAACACAACGCCGTCGATGCAGACCTCGCCGTGTGTCGGTGCGTCGAGCGCGCCGATCAGATTCAGCAGCGTCGACTTGCCGGATCCCGACGGTCCCGCGAGGCTGACGAATTCGCCGGGGGCGATGTCGATGTCGACATCCGCCAGCGCATGCACCGGTACGGCGCCGGTCTGATAGATGCGGCTCAGATTGCGGCACACAACGACCATTCTCGTCTCCGTCATTTACGTTACCTGCGCAATGCGTCGAGTGGTTTGATACGTACCGCGCGCCACGCCGGGTACGCGCTCGCGAGCAATCCGAGCCCAAGCGCCATGATGCTCACTGCCGCAACATCCCCAATCTGAAGATGCGGCACGAGGCGGCTGTGCAATCCCGCGAGTTCAACACCCTCGGCCCAGCGCGACAGATCGATCCCCCCGGAAAAATACGCGATCAACGCGAGACCCATCGCAATGCCGCAGACGAGACCCATCATGACGATCAGCACCGACTCCATCACGACCTGGACGACCACCGCGCCGGGGCGCATGCCGAGCGCGCGCAACATTCCGAACTCGCGCACGCGCTCGAGCACCGCCGTCATCAGCGTATTGATCAACCCGAACGCGAGCGCCAGCATCAGAATCACGAGCCATATCAGAATCGCGACGTCGGCGAATGCGAACATCGCCGCCGCTTGGGGTTCGAGCTGACGCCACGGCAATACCTCGAGCCCGGTCATCTCCGACGCGAGCGTTCGATCCGCCGCCGCGCTATAACGGTCGTCGCGCAGCCGCACTGAAACTTCCGTCACGCCGCTGGTCCCTAACAGTTTCTGCAGGGGGTGCAGACCCGTGAACGCATACGCTTTTTCGAGCGCGGTGCCCGACGCATCGTAGAGACCGGCAATACGAAATCCGGCCTCGCGATTGAGACCATCGGCGCCCTGGGTCATCACGACGACGCGGCGCCCCACCGCGGTATTCAATTGTGTTGCGAGCTCGGCGCCGAGCAGCAGACGGCCATCGTTGGCATCAGCGAGTGCGTCACCTTGGATTGCGACGCCACCGAGAAATGAAATCGCGCGCTCATCCGCCGGATCGATGCCGAGCAACGTGATGCCGCGCGTCTCGCGTTCCGACAATACGACCGCCGGAACACGGATGCGCCGCGCCCAGCCGATCAATTTGTCCGCCGGAATATCCGGGCGGAACGAATCGGCGAGCACAAAGCTGCGCGCGATCGACGGATCGGCCCGGTACCCCGGCGCCAACACCTTCAGATTGCCGGTGAGGTTCGCGATCGCGTCGTCCATCATGTCGTACTGATAACCGCGGATCAGCGCGCTCACTAGCACGCAGCCCGCCACCGCAACGAAGATTGCCGAGAACAACATCAGATTGCGCCGCCGGTAGCGCCACAGATTGCGCCAGCCGAGCTGGGCGAGCAGTTTCAACGGCATGTCGCTGGCCTCGACATCAGGCCGCTACCCGCAGCGCATCGACCGGCTCCAGTACACGAATCCGCCACGCCGGAATCAGCGCGGCGAACTGCGTCGCGACCACCATCAGCGCCGGAGTTAGAAGGACTGTCGCAACGTCGAGCTGCGGATAGAAGCGGTCCGGCAGGTGATAACGCCGCAACATGCCGCCGACCATCTCGCCGAGTGGGATGCCGACGTGGCCGACGAATACGATCAGCGCCCCGCCGAGCGCGACCCCGAGACTCGCCCCGATCACCGCAATCCACAACGCTTCGAGCTGCAATACGCCGATGATGCTCCCCGGCCGCATACCGATCGCGAGCAGCATCCCGAATTCCCGCGTCCGCTCGAACACCGTCATCATGAAGCTGTTGAAGACACTGAAGGTGACGAGCAACGCGATCAGTCCGAACATCAACGTGCTCGACGCGCGCTTCAGTTCCGCCGTCTGCGCAAGCTCGGGCAACAGGCTCTGCCACGACAACACGACGCGATTCGATTCCGCCGGCGCCACCGCCCGGCGGATATCGGGCACGAACGCTCCAACGTTCTCGAAATCCGTCACGCGCGCAACCACGATATGCGCCTTATCGCCGAGTCCGAATGCGTCCTGCAGCGCCGCCAGCTGAACTTGAATCAGCGCCCGATCGAGGTCGGGCGTGCCGGTGTCGAGGATGCCTGTGATCCGCAGCGATAACGTTGCAACGCCGCCGTCGAGCTGACTTGCGAGTATCACGAGTTCGTCGCCGAGCTTTGCGCCCAGATTGCGCGCCATGACACCGCCGACGACCGCATCCTGCGGACCCTCCAGGTAGCGCCCCTCGATCAGCATGTCGGGGAGCGACGATATCGCGCGCTCCGCGACGGGATCCACACCCATCACCTGCGCACCATAGCTGCGGTCGCCGACCGACACGAGCGCAAAGGTCACGGCGCGTTGCGCAACGGCAGTGACGCCGGGCACGCGCCCGAGCGCGCGCTCGACCGCAGTCGCCTCAGGGATCAGGTTGCGCAATGCCGGATCGTCGGCAAAGGCCGCGTTCTGGATCTGCACGTGGCCGGTGAGCATGCGCGTTGCATTGTCGAGCATCGTCGAATTGCCGCTCACCTGCGTCGATCGCGCGGCAAGAATCAACATCACCGCGAACGCGATGCCGGCGATTGCCAGCCACGTGCGCAGCCGGTTGCGCCACACATTGCGCCACGCGAGCGGCGCGATCAGACCAAGCGACTCACGTGGCACGCAATGCCTCCGCCGGTTGGATGCGGCGCACTCGCAACGCGGGCAACAAGCCCGCGAGCTGTGTACAGAGAATCATCAGCAGCACCGGCTTGACCACGACCGCAACGTCGAGCGCCGGGTATATTCGATCGGACATGTGGAACGCGCGCATCATCTGCGAGACGTCGCCCAGCCCAATGCCGGTGCGCTCGAGCCATAGCACCAGCGGCACACCGATCGCTACACCTACCGCGCAGCCGATCAGCGACAGGTACGTCGCTTCGAGCTGCAGCATGCCGATCAGTGCGCGTGGCCGCATACCGAGAGCGCGCAGCATGCCGAATTCCCGTGTGCGCTCGAACACCGTCATCACGAATGCGTTGAACACGCTGATCGTGACGATGACCGCCAGCACGCCGAACAGGACGTTGCCGAACGCGCGGTCGAGCTCGATCGCCTGCTCGAGCCCCGGCACCAGCTGATTCCATTCGAGCACCACCTCATCCGGACGCAATACATCGCGCAACTGGGTAGCCAACGCCCCCGTGCGTTGCACCGATGCTGCCCGCACGACGATCGCGTGGGCGGCGTCGTCCAATTCGAACGCCGCGGCCGCGCTGTTGATCGGCACTTCGATGAGTCCACGATCGAGCTCCGCGATACCGGAATCGAAGGTACCGACGAGCGTCATCGCTTGAGCGGCGACTCCACCCTGCGGCGTCGATCCGAGGATCAGCACTTCGTCGCCGACCTTCGCACCGAGGTTGCGGGCGAGCGCCGCGCCGGCAAACGCCTCCGCGCCGTCTTGCAGGAAACGTCCGTCGCTGACCATCGCCGGCAGACTCGAGACATCGATTTCCGCGCTCGGGTCGACGCCGAGCAGCCGCGCGCCAGAACTGCGGTCGGCGGCAGACACGAGCACGAATGCCGAAATCCGCGACGTCGCAGCCGCGACGTCCGGCATCCGGCGCAGCGACGCCACGCGGCTGGTCACGTCCTCTAGAGTGGACTCGATGCGCGGGTCGTCGACGAAACCGTGGCGTTGCAGTTGCAGATGACCATCGAGCAGACCCGTCGCATTGTCGATCATGATCGCGTAGCTGCCCGCCTGCAGCGCCATCGCGAACAACAGCAGCGCCACGGCAAAACCGATCGCACCGCTCGACAGCCAGGTGCGGCGCTGATTGCGCCAGAGGTTGCGCCACGCAATCGAGGCGCTTAATCCCCGCGAACCAAGCGTCGCACCGAGTTGCCGCGCGCCAGCGACATTCACTCGCTGCGGCCGGATTGCAGTGCATATACCGTGAACATGCCGGGGTCGATCTCCACGTCGAAGCGCGCTTGTTCGTAAGTGATCTCGGTGAAGTTACCCGGATCTTCGAGCGGCAGCATACGAATGCGGGTCGCAAACGTACGCCCGCCCAGCGGCTTGATTTCCATCGTCTCGAGCCGCTTCAACGGCTTCTGCGATTGATCGAAGAACGTCTGTCCGAGCACGACGTAGTCGTCACGCACCACGATCGATTCCCTGCCCCATACCACCGGCGCATCGTCGTGCGGAATCGCGTCGACCGTGTAGACGCGGTGACCGTCGCGTTGCTCCGTCGCAACCAGTTGCAGATCGTATTGATGCAGCAGTTGATCGGTGCGCGACAGGTCGCTGTACGAAAAATCGGAGCCCGCCCAGCCTTGCGACATCATGCTGTACGGCAAGCGGATCACGCGATTCAGTTTGGGCGCAAACGTCCACATCTTGTCGCCCTGCTTCAGCGTCGCGTTGCCCGCATCTTTCGGCGGCGCCGTGAATCGAATCAGCGCGTCCTCGCGACCGCGGGTCCACGCACTCAGTTTCGAGGTTCGCTCCCAGTCGCTGCGATGGATGACCATCGCGAATTCGGCGTACGACGTCGTTCCGCGCGTGAGATCGATGACGCCGGCGATCAGTTCCTGCGCCGTCGGCGTGGGCTCGGCCGCGTGGACGAGCGGCGCACAGAGCCACGCGACGCCCACCAGCCACTTCGAGAAATTCGTCATATGCACACGTCCATCGCGAATGGCTATTCGTCGGTCGGTAGCGGCACAGGCGCCGCAATCACGCGCAGACTCGCCGCGGTCAGGTCGAGCGCCTGCGCCACATCGACGCAGCGCCCGCGCGACGAGAGCAGCACTGCCACCGGCCGCTGCATGACCGCGGGATCCACGGCCTCGATCGTGATACCAGCGACGTGGCGCACCTCTGCTTGTCCGGTCAGCAGCGCGGCGGCACGACGCGGCAGCACGGCATCACGCAGATGCTCGAGGATTGCCTCGTGCAGCGCCGGATCGCGCTCGCGCACGAGCCCGCCGAGCAGCGCAAAGCCGAAGGATTCGATCTGCCCGGCGACATCGCGCGTGACTACCCGCTGCGCAACCAGCACGCGCGCGGCATCGAGGAATGCACTGGGGTCATCAACCTCGGTGCCGCTGCCGATTGCAATGGTGCGCGCGCTGAGCCACAGCCCGATCTGCGCGGCGGCCGCTGCCGGCCGCAAGTCGGCGGTCGCCGAGGGGCAGTCGGCGGTGGTGCTCAACTGTGCTGTGGCGACGATCTGCGGCTGCAACGGCCCTGCCAGCAGTTCCGTCGCCCGCGCCAGCGCGACTGTGACAGGTGGTTGCACGGTGACACTCGTCGTCCCGGTATCGGCCCGCTGCGCGCGGTCGACGACCGTGAGCTGGAACGTCAAGCCGGTCGCGCTGGTCACTCGCGGCGCGACAAACGTCGCGCGCGCCTTATCGGCATTCGTCAGCGCAACCGTCGGTCCACCCGTTTGCGCCCACGAATACGACCTGATGTCGCCGCGGCTGTTGGCGCCGTCGAGCGTGACGATGTCACCCGACGCGACCGTCTGATCCGGCCCGGGAATTGCGACCGGCCTGAACGTGAGCGCGCAAAACGCCGGATCGCCCAAGCAGACCGCGACCGTGCTGTCACCGCAGCCGCACAACATCGTCAGCGTCAACCACACGAGCGCGCGCACCGCTATGCAGCCTCCGCGCCGAGTTCGATCGTCTTGCCGATCGGCTCGATGCAGCGTGCGCCCTCGTTGCGCGCGTTGTTCACGTACGTGCTGACCGGAATGACGCTGAGCGGCACCGGCAGCCGCGGCCCCAGCAGGTCGGCGTGCAACCCCGCAATCGGTTCGGCCGCGTCTACCCAGCGGCGCCCTTCGGCGCGCGTCAACAGCGCAGGCTGGCGTTTGTGAACGAACGCGAGTCGCTCGTGCACCGCGGTCGTCACCACCGCAAAACTCTCGAGCGTCTCAGTGCCATTGCGCCAACGATCCCACACGCCCGCGAGCAACAGGCCGTCATCGGCGTGCGGGCGGATGTAGTACGGTAATCTGTGTGCGCCGTCGCTGACCCACTCATAGAAGCCCGCCACGGGCACCAGACAGCGACGTCGCGCAAACGGTTCCTTGAAGGCGCTGCTGCGCTCGAGCGTCTCGGCCTTCGCGTTGAACATGCTGTAACGCGTCGACATTTCTTTCGACCACCACGGCGTCAGCCACCAGCGCATCCGCGCCGATTCGAGGCATCCGTCCGACGCGCGGTCCGTTGCGCGAAGAACCGGCAACGACAACGTCGGCGCGACGTTGTGCCGATCCTCCACGTCCGGGTACGGCTGGCCGACCATGTCCATGAACAGCAGTGTCAGCGGACCCGAACTGACGTTCACGCGGCCGCACAGCAGCGTTGCGTGAACGCGTCTACCGCGGTCGCGTCCGCTGCCTCGAGCCGCCACGCGGCGGCCGCAACGTTCGCCTCGACCTGCGCCGCCGACGTCGCCCCCGCGATCACGCTCGAAATCACCGGCTTCGCGAGCAGCCAGCCGAACGCGACGTCGATCAGTTTGTGTCCCCGCGCCTGCGCGAACTCGGTCAGCTTTTCAACGATGCCGAAGTTGCGTTCGGACAGCGCGCGTTCAGCGAGCCGGCCT
>CAYUMA010000739.1:0-1574 GCA_964445675.1 uncultured Pseudomonadales bacterium
CATCTCGTCGACGTCATTGTCCGCCGGTCCGTCCCAACCAGAGAGTCGAGCCGCAATCGCGGGGTCTTGCGTCACGGCGTTATAGAATTCGGTTGGGACTTGACCGGAAAGCGTGTGGCTCTGCCAGTCCGGATCAATCGATATCCGCCGAAAGGAATCGCCGTCGCGTTCGAAAAACAACCGTGGCGGTCGATATGGTGCCCAGCCGTTGCGCACCGCTTCGAGGATCGGAGAGTTATTGGCGAAGTCGTTGGCGACCAGAAGCAGGATCACGAGATTCGGAGCGACGGCTTTGCCGTACTTCTCGTAGAAACTCAGTTGATTTGCCTGGCCCGTGCCGCTTATGCCGAACGCGACGACGTCGACGTTGTCCTTACCGAGTCGGCTTTGCAGTTTGGTCGCGAGGATCGATTGCATTTTGTCGGCGATGTGCACCTGCGCCGCCTCGACAAACGAATCGCCGACCAGCAGCACACGGAAACGGTCCGGCGGTTTTGGAACGAGCGGCTCGCTATCGAGAAAGCCCATGGAGTTCGTCCGCTCGGCCGCCCAGAAGTCCAGGTGGTTGGTCCAGCGCACCTCAGCGTTCGGCTCGAAGAGCATACCCGCGACCGGATCGACGCGACTCGGCCATGACGTGTTCGCAAAGCGCCCGTTGAATCGTTGATAGCCTTCGTAGGCACCGACAATCAATGACAAGAGGATCAGCGTGACGACGATGCCCGGCGCGGTGTTCGCAAACAGCCGTCGAGCAACCGGACGTTTTCCCAGCGACACGACGATGAGCGCGCCGAACATCGCGAGTGAACCAAAGCGCGCGAGCTTGGCGACGATGCGCACCGCGCGGACAACCAGCACGAGTTCGTAGCGCTTGCCGTTGACCGTTGGCGACGAGTTGTCGGATGCGCTGAAGTACAGCAGACCATCGAGCACTCGGTATCGTCCATTGCCGAGTTTGCCGATGACCTCCAGCTTCTGTCCGCCCGGCCCGATGGCGCGCCGCTTCTCGATCGCGAATTCCGGATATTTGTTCAGGACCAGTGTGCGCACGGCGTAGTACGCGTTCGACCAGCGCAGCCCGTCCTCCATTGATTCAAACGCGGCGGCACCGCGCCGAGTTGTGATCTCGTAGAGTACGGCGTCCATGGGCGCGTTCGCCGCCCCGAGATCTGCGCGGCCCAGCGTTGCCACGAACATGTGGCCGTCACGCAGCTGCGGTTGCGCGACGGCCGCCCGCTCGCCAGTTCCCGGCAGTACGTAGTCACGATTCGCAAGGGAGTCGGCCAGCATGAACACGACGATGCACGCGACCAACAGTGCAAAGCGTCGGCGATAGAGTTCGTCGAGCACGCGCTGAGGAACCTGCTTCATACGAAAATGCGCAGCTTCATCGCGTCGACTTCGTGCGAACAGCTGCATCCTTGGCGAGCTGCGAAATTACAAGCGCAAGCTCGGCGCGCCAGTCGTGCGGCTTTGTTTCGCGCGGCAGGTCACGGGAGAAGACGCGCAGCACGAGACCGTCGTGGGGATAGCGCTTTTCGGGCCTGTCGATCTTGACCGCTTCCGTACTCGGG
>CAYUMA010000740.1:0-6789 GCA_964445675.1 uncultured Pseudomonadales bacterium
CTGGCGCGCATCGCGCCGATCGGGGATCGGTGAATCGAGACCGTTTGCGCGATGCGGTCGTGCAGCGGCGCGGATGTCCGCCTTCACGCACAAAGCGGCGAGAGATGTGCCGCTTTGAGCGCAGCATCGGTCGAGCGAACGTCGAGGCGAACTCGTAGACACGGCCTTTTTCGATGCGCACGCCCCCGACATACGTGTGTCTCGAACCCGGATCTTCTGCTGTTGGCGGAATTGACAACGCGGCTCGGCGTTGGCATCGTCGCCAACTGGCGGCGCAGTACTGCCATGCGTGCTGATCTCCTGCACAGGGATCGGTACGAATTCGACGACGGCGCGGTGATCGAGATGGTGATCTGGAGGGTACCGTCGCGTGTGGCAGGCAGCTGACATCCGTACAAATACCGTTTGTACTACGGACGCTCGGGAGTTCGGTTCGTTGGGTACGACAATGAGCGTGGGAAGGGCGAACACCGACATCGCGGAGGCCGAGAGATGCCGTATCGGTTTACGTCGGTCGCGAGACTGATCGAGGATTTCCTGCGCGACGTCGCGAACGAGAGACGAACATGACCAAGAAGGCAGTGCTGCGAATTCGCAAGAACTCGAAGGCGACCGTCGCAGCGATGGGAGAGAACTTCGTGCGCGTGTGGAAATCGGGACGCTCTGGCGAACACGTGTTCACGTTCGAGTCGCCCAGCGCGCTGTTTCGCGCGGTGACGCCGAAGCGATGGGAGCTGCTCGAGCGGCTGCAAGCCACCGGGCCGTCGAGCATTCGGGCGTTGGCTCGGGCGCTCGAGCGCGACGTCAAGCGCGTACACGAGGACGTCGTCGCGCTGATCGAGATCGGCCTGATCGAGAAGGCGCGTGGCGAGGTCCACGTGCCGTACGACGTGATCGAAGCCGACTTCGCGCTGCGCGCGGCATGAGTTCGTCTTCGTCTGCGTCGACCACTACGGCGGCGGCGGTGTCGCGCGCGAAGGCCAGGATCCGCTAATCACATACCGCGGCGATCGGCGAGGGCTGACTCGACGGCGGAATTCCCCGCGGCGCCGACCTGGGTGACCATGAGCAACGGCCTGGTCGACGCACTGGCCAGTAGACCCCGTTATCGACCTCTTCGCACACTGAGCAAGGCAGGCGTTTATGGCAGCCATTTCACTCTCACGGATACTCGCGTATTGGGCGGACCAACAACCCGATCGCGTCGCGGTCAGTCACGAAGGGCGCGAGGTGACGTTCGCGCAGCTCGAGGCGAGTTCGAATCAGCTCGCGCGCGCGTATCAGCAGCTCGGCGTCGGGCCGGACGACTTCGTCACGATCGCGCTGCCGAACAGCATCGCCTTTTTCGACGCGTGCTTTGCGACGTGGAAACTCGGCGCGACGCCGCAGCCGGTGTCGGCAAAACTGCCGAAGTTCGAGCTGGATCAGATCGTCGAGGTCGGCAACCCGAAACTCGTCGTCGGTGTACCGGACGGCGCACACGCGGGTATCGCGAGCCTGCCCGTCGGCTATCAAGCGGACGCGAATCTTTCGAGCGCGCAGTTGCCGGAGCGCACTGCGATTTCGTGGAAAGCGATGACGTCCGGCGGCAGCACCGGGCGCCCGAAGCTGATCGTCACGAAACAACCGGCGACGCGTGATCCCGACGAGCCGTTCCTCAACTTCGGCATGCGCGGCAGTGTGTTGATTCCGGGGCCGCTCTATCACAACGGTCCGTTCATGTGGGCAACCGGCGGCTTGTTCAAAGGCAATACCGTCAGCATCACGACGCGCTTCGACGCGGAGCAGACGTTGCAACTGATCGAGGCGGCGCGCGTCGACACGATTTATATGGTGCCGACGATGATGCAACGGATCTGGAATCTGCCCGAGGACGTGCGCAGCAAGTACGACGTCTCGTCGTTGAAAACGCTGTGGCACCTCGCGGCGCCGTGCCCTGCGTGGCTGAAGGAAGCGTATATCGACTGGCTCGGCGCCGAGGTGATCTGGGAACTCTACGGCGGCACCGAAGGCCAGGGCGGCACGGTGATCACGGGACCCGAATGGCTCGCGCATCGCGGGTCGGTCGGCAAGCCCAACGCGACGTGCGAGATGAAGATCGTCGACGAGCAGGGCCGCACGCTGCCCCCCGGTGAAGTCGGTGAGGTATTCATGCGGCCGATCGCGGGCCCGGGCACGACGTACCGCTACATCGGCGCCGAAGCGAAATCGATGGACGGCGGTTGGGAGAGTCTCGGCGATATGGGTTCGCTCGACGCCGACGGCTATTTGTATTTGTCGGACCGGCAGACCGACATGATTCTGTCGGGCGGCGCGAACATCTATCCGGCCGAAGTCGAAGCGGCAATCGATGCATTCCCCGGCGTGCGTTCATCCGCGGTGATCGGCATGCCGCACGAAGATCTCGGCAACTTCGTGCACGCGATCGTCGATGCTCCCGAAGGCTCGGTATCCAAAGACGCGCTGCTTGCGCATCTGGCCGAGCGCCTCGTGCGCTACAAGTTGCCGCGCACCGTCGAGTTCGTCGCCGAACCGCTGCGCGATGACGCCGGCAAGGTGCGCCGCAAGTCGTTGCGCGCGCAGCGGCTGCCGAAGCAGTAGCGCCTCAGCGCGCTACCGTCTTCGCGGCGGCTTCGAGCGCCTTGTCCTCATTGGCGCGCTTGATGACGTAGTGCCGGATGTTCTCGATCTGCGCCGGTGTGAAGTTCGCTGACCACGCCACCATGCCGCGCTCCTTCAGAATTCCGTCGTGGACGATCTGCTGCCAGAGCTGGGGACTGTTGAGCGACGCCGAGTGGCGCAGGTCAGACACGAGCACGCCCGCGACAGCCGCATCGCCGTGGCAGACGCTGCAACTGTTGGCATAGTGATAGGCACCGTCAGAGACCTCAACGGGCGCGCCTGTCGAAGGCGGCGGATCGAGCACTGCCTGCGAGTGCGGCACGAGGGGCGCGAGCGTCGCCGTGCCGTCGAGCTTGAATACCAGCATTCGGCTCACGTTGCGCACCGGGCCCGACTTGCCCGCGAGGATCCCGGCGAACAGATCCCACACGCCGCCCCAGCCCGCGAGTACGGCGACGTACTGAGTGCCGCCGACGGAATAGGTGATCGGTCCGGCGACGATGCCGGTCTGCGCCGGGAACGCCCACAGCAGCTTGCCGGTGTCGGCGGCGTAGGCGCGGAACTCACCGCCCGCGGTACCTTGGAACACCAGGTTGCCTGCGGTCGCCAGCGTGCCGCCATTGGTAGGCCCCGGATACGGCACGGTCCAGCGAGCCTTGCGCGCGACGGGGTCCCAGGCGACCAGCGCGCCCGTGGTCTTCTTCAGCCACGACGCGCGCACGTCCGGATCGGCCGGCATGGCGCCCGCGCTGAAGTCGACGCCCAGCTGCATGCCTGTCTCGCTCGGCTTCCAGTCCTTGCCCACCGTCATGAAGGTGCCGGCCGCCTCGTTGGTCGGGATGTACACGAGTCCGGTCCTGGGGCTGTACGACATCGGATGCCAGCTGTGCGCACCCGTCGCGCTCGGCAGGCTCGTGAACGGTTTACCGGTCTCGTCGTACTTCGCCTCGGGGAGCACGTTGGGGCGGCCCGTGACAGGGTCGAGCCCCGACGCCCAGTTGACCGTGGCGAACGGGGTGCCAGAGATGAATTTGCCGGTCTTCGCATCGAGCACGTAGAAGAAGCCGTTCTTCGGCGCGTGCAGGACGACGCGGCGCGGCTTGCCGTCCACTGCAATGTTCGCGGCGATAATCTGCTGGTTGGAATCGAAGTCCCAACGATCTTCCGGTGTTTCCTGGTAGTGCCAGACGTATTCGCCGGTGTCAGGCCGGATGGCCACGATCGACGCGGTGTAGAGATTGTCGCCCTCGGTTGTGTTACGCACGGCGGGGTTCCACGGCTCGGCGTTTGCGGTGCCGAAGTAGACGAGATCGGTGACCGGATCGTAGGTGATCGAATCCCAGACGGTGCCGCCGCCACCGCGTTTCCACCATTCGCCGCTCCAAGTCTGCGCGGCCTTCGCGAGATGTTTGCCTTCGAACGGCTTCGACGGGTCGCCGGGCACCGTGTAGAAGCGCCACGCCTCTTTGCCGGTTTCGGCGTCGAACGCAGCGAGGTAGCCGCGGGTGAAGTACTCGGAACCTGCCGCGCCGATCAGCACCTTGCCTTTGACGATTCGCGGCGCGCCGGTGATCGCCATATGCGAACCCGTCGGAATACTCTGCGTATCCCAGACGACGTCCCCCGTCGCCGCGTCGAGCGCGACGACGTGGCCGGCCAGCGTGCCGACGAAGACCTTGCCGTTGTAGACGGCGACGCCGCGATTGACCGCGTCGCAACAGACGTCGACGAGTTTTTCGCGCGGCACTTTCGGGTCGTAAGCCCACAGCGGCTTCCCGGTTGCGGCGTCGAAGGCTTTCACCATCGACCACGCCGTCGACACGTACAGCACGCCATCGACGACGATCGGCGTTGCTTCCTGGCCGCGCGCGGTGTCGAGATCGAATGACCACTGCAAGCCGAGCTTGCCGACGTTGGCGTCGTTGATCTTGGTCAACGGCGAGAAGCGCTGCTCGTCGTACGTGCGGCCATACGACAACCAATTGGCGCCATCGGCGTCCGCAGCGAGCAGGCGTTTGTCATCGACGTTCGCGGCTTTCGCAGCGACAGAGTCGGCCCAGGCACCCGGTGCGATCACGCCCAGCGCAAGCAGCACGCAGGCGATGCGTTTCGAAGTGTTCACGTTGTTTCTCCCCCATCGGCGTACCGGCCAGGTTTGGCCGGTGATGTGATGCTGCGGGTAAAGCGGCGCCTTGTCGATACGCGAACGTCAGCCGCGGCCGAGGATTTCGCGCAGCACCCAGTCGGTGTCGCCGCCGAGGCTCGGCACGGCGCCGACGCGCGGGGACATATCCGAAAAGCGATAGCCCACGCTCTCGACGTAGACGTCGTCGAGTTGCGCGTGCGTCGTACGCACGAAGTGTTCGCGCTCGGTGAGCTGCGCGTCGGCGCGCACGATCGCGGCGTTCTGCACGGCGTGCGCAGGAATACCGATCCGCTGCAGTTGTGCCTCGACGTCGAGCGCGCTGCGCGTCGTCGTCCACTGTGTGATCAGTCGCGCGATCAAATCCTCGGCCGCGCGTCGCGCCTCGAAGCCGGCGTCGTGTAGCGCATCGAGTTCGCGTGATCGGATCTGCGCGACGAGCTTGCGCCAGTCCGCGTCGTCGCGAATTGCGATGGCGATCCACTGATCGTCGCCGTCGCAGCGGAACGCATCGTGCGGCGCCATGTCCGGATCGCTGTTGCCGAGACGGTCGGGTGAGTTGCGCGTCGACGACGCCCCCGCGACGGCGACCGACAGAAAGTGCATCGCACTCTCGGCCTGGGACTGGTCGATGTGCTGACCCTCGCCGGTGTGGTCGCGGTGATGCAGCGCGGCCAGCAGCGCGACGACCGAAAAGCGCGGCGCGACATAGTCCGTATACGGTCCGAACGGGCCACACGGTGCGCGGCCGGGTTCCCCCGTTGGCAACGTCAAGCCGCCGAGCGCCGCACCCATCGTGCCGTAGCCGGCCATCGCCGAGTAAGGACCCGTCTGGCCGAACAGGCACGTGCTCAACATGATCAGATTCGGTTTGCGCGCACGTAGAGATGCGTAGTCGAGGCCCCACTTCTTCATCGCGCGCGGCGAAAACGACTCCATCACGATGTCGGCCCAGTCGACGAGTTCGAGGATCGTCGCTTTGCCGTCGGGTGTGCCCGGATCGACCGCGAGGCTGCGCTTACCGGCGTTGATGCTCGCGAACGACGCGGACGTCTCGGTCGAAACAGTGTCGCCGTAAAACGGGCCGAGGATCCGCACGAGGTCGAGTCGCGTGCGCGATTCGACTTTGACGACCGTTGCGCCGAAGTCCGCCATCACGCGCGACGACCACGGACCCGCCATCACCCACGTGAAGTCGAGGATTTTCACACCGGAGAGTGGCAGTAGGCGCGCGGACGGTGGATTCGCTGACGACTCGGCTCGGGGGCGAAACAACGGCTTGGCGTGGCTGTCGAGCTGCGGCGCGCGGTTGCGCAGCCGCAGCGGTTGCGCGCTGAACTGCGCAAATGCGCCGGCCAACTTGACGTCGCCTGACTGCCACCAGAAGCCGCGCTCTTCGAGTTGTGGGCTCTGTAGCAGTTCGTGCGCGGTCGAGACGGGCACGAGCAGCGCGCCATATTCGAGGGCGCCGGCGAGGAGGACCGCCTTCGTGCGGCTCGCGATGAACGCACCGATGCTCGCGACCAGTTCATCCATGTGCGTGCGATCTGTTGCCCAATCGAGCGTCGCCAACGTATCCGTGATGGCGCCCTGGTCGCGCATCCACTTCAACAGATTCTTCGTGAAGCCGATCATCGGTCCGGCGAAGCCGAGCGTCAGCGAGACGAAACCATCGGCCGCGGGCCAGATCAGCGGAACTGCGCCATTGCCCGCGCGGCCGAACCGCGACGCATCGATGTACGCCGTCAGCAGCGAATACGACGCGGCCAGATTGCAGGCCTCTTGCGCCGAAATATCGACGAACTGGCCGGCGCCGGTTTGCTCGGCGCTGCGCAACGCGAGCAGCGCGCCGCCGGCGGCGGCCACCCCCGCGTGCGACCACGCGGTGATCGCACCGGTGCGCAGCGGCTTGCTGTCCGCGTAGCCGGTGATGGCCATCGTGCCGGACGCGGCCTGCACGATCAGGTCGGTCGCGAGATACCCGGCTTTGGGTCCGGTGGCACCGAACGCGGTGATCGACACCC
>CAYUMA010000741.1:0-2478 GCA_964445675.1 uncultured Pseudomonadales bacterium
CTGCCGGTGCACGAAGCGATCGGCACGATGGTCGTCGACATCGGCGGCGGCACGACCGAGATCGCGATCATCTCGTTGAACGGCGTCGTGTATTCGGACACCGTCCGCGTCGGCGGCGATCGGTTCGACGAGGCGATCGTCGCTTACGTGCGCCGCACGCAGGGCAGCCTGATCGGTGAGGCCACGGCCGAACGCATCAAACAGGAGATCGGTTGCGCGTACCCGCAGAAGGACATCCGCGAAATCGACGTGCGCGGCCGCAATCTCGCGGAAGGCGTGCCACGGGCCTTCACGCTGAACAGCAACGAGATCCTCGAGGCGCTGCAGGAACCGCTGTCGATGATCGTGCAAGCGGTCAAGAGCGCACTCGAACAGACGCCGCCCGAACTCGCATCCGATATCGCCGAGACCGGCCTCGTGTTGACGGGCGGTGGTGCACTGCTGCGCGACATCGACGTGCTGTTGGCCGAGGAGACCGGACTACCGGTCGTCGTTGCCGAGGACCCGTTGACCTGTGTCGCGCGCGGCGGCGGCAAAGCCCTCGAGTTGATGGACAAGGCGGGCAACGCGGATCTGCTGTCGACGGATTAGCGCGCTCTTCCAACGCGATAGAGACGACTGCGCTGCTATGATGCCCGCGTTCCGGTTCGGCTGAGGCTCCCATCAAGGCGCTATTTCTGCGTGATTCGGGTGCCGGCTATCTCTTGTCGGCACTGACGATCGTGTCCTGCCTGCTGCTCGCGATCGACGTGAACTCGCGACTGTTGGAGTCCGCGCGTTCGGCGCTGGCAACACTCGTCAGCCCCATTTATGTGATCGCCGAGAGCCCGTATCGGATGGGTCGCGAGGCGACCGAGACATTGTCGACGCGCGACGCGCTGATGAGCGAGAACGCGCGGTTGACACGGCGCAATCTGGAACTGTCGCAGATCGCACAACAGTTCGTCGCGCTGCGCGAAGAAAACGCACGGCTGCGCCAGTTGCTCGGCAGTCGCAAGCGGCTCGGAGCCGAGGTGCTGGTTGCCGAGCTGATCGGTGTCGTGCCGAGCCCGAACACGTTTCAAGTCGAGATCGACAAGGGCGCCGACGCGGGCGTGTTCGTCGGCCAGGCCGTGATCGATGCCGAAGGCTTGTTCGGCCAGGTGGTCGAAGTCGCAAAATTCTCCAGTCGCGTGATGCTCGTGATCGACGCGGCACACGCGGTGCCGGTGCAGGTGAACCGCAATGACTTCCGCAGCATCGCCGCCGGCACCGGGCGGATCGATCGTCTCGAACTCGAATACGTTCCGGTCACGGCAGACATCAAAGTGGGCGATCTGCTCGTCAGCTCCGGACTCGGCGGACATTTTCCGCGCGGGTATCCGGTCGGCGAAGTCGTCAGCGTCGTCGTCGAGCCGACGATGACGTACGCGCAAGTCAGCGCGCGACCGCTCGCCGCGCTCGACCGCAGCCGCCACGTGCTGCTCGTATATCACACCGCGCCAAGCGTAGCCGCGCCGAGCGAAGCCGCACCGAGCGCCACGGCCGCGCCCACTACCGAGGCGCCGCAGTGAATCCCACGCGGGGTGGTTGGGTCATCGTGTTGTCCATTGGTATCGCGATGCTGCTGGCGGTCGTTCATCTACCCGCCGGGACGCCTGCGCTGATCGGGTGGTTGCGGCCTTCGTGGCTGGTGCTCGTCGTCTTCTATTGGGTGATGGCGCTGCCGCACCGGTTCGGCATGATCTCGGCGTGGATCACAGGGCTTCTCGTCGACGTGCTGTATGCGGACCCGCTCGGCGTCAACGGCTTTTGCCTCGCGGCGCTGACGTATGTGACCTGGTCGTTTTACGAACGCTTTCGGATGTACTCGGTCGCACAGCAGGGCGTCGTCGTGTTCATGATGGTGCTCGCGACCGAGTTCGTGCGCATGTGGGCGCAGTGGCTCGCTCGGGACGGCGCGCCGTCGTGGTGGATCGTGCTGCCGGCATTGACGAGCACCATTGCGTGGCCGTTGGTGGCATTCCTGCTGGGGCGCCTGCGAAGGCAATTCGCGGTCGAATGATCGATGGAGCAGGCGCGGCGTGCGGCACAACTCGTCCTCGCATCCGCGTCGCCGCGGCGCGCGGCGCTGTTGCGCCAGCTCGGCATCGTGTTCACCGTGCGGCCGTGCAATATCGACGAGCTCGCGCAGGACGGTGAAACCGCCGCCGAGACCGTCACGCGGTTGGCGCTTGCCAAGGCCCGTGTCGTCGCGCGACAAGTGTCGTTACCGGTGCTCGGCGCGGACACGATGGTCGTCGTCGATTCGGTGTCGCTCGGCAAACCGCGCGACGCAGCCGATGGGTTCGCGATGCTCGCGCGCCTGTCGGGTCGCAGTCACGACGTGTTGACGGCAGTGGCGCTCGTTCACAACGAGCGCTCGGAGGTGCGACTGTCGCACTCGAGCGTTTTTTTTCGCGAGATATCCCACGCCGAAGCGCACGCGTATTGGCGCAG
>CAYUMA010000742.1:0-13495 GCA_964445675.1 uncultured Pseudomonadales bacterium
CGGATTCCGCACTCCGCGCGACGCTGACGCACGGTATCGGGCGCACCGCCGACGAGCTTCTCGATGGATCGATCCGAGAAGCCGAGTTGCTTCGCATGCAAGAGCAGCGGCGCCGGCAACGGCGTATCGGCCGCCTGCAACGCGCGCCGCGCCGCAATCACCTGCGCCATCGCCGCGAGGAACCACGGATCGATGCGCGTCACACGATGAATGTCACCAATCGCGACGCCCCGCTCGAGCGCCTTGGCAATCGCAAACACACGGAACGGCGTCGGCCTCGCGACTTCGTCGAGGGTGCCCGCGAAGCCGAATGCATCGGGGTCGAGACCGTCGGCGCCGATGTCGAGCATCCGCAACGCTTTCTGAATCACCTCGGGAAACGTGCGGCCGATCGCCATCACTTCGCCGACGCTCTTCATCTCGCTGCCGATTTCCATCGACGCGCCCTGGAACTTCGTCAGATCCCAACGCGGTACCTTGCAAACGAGGTAGTCGAGCGCCGGTTCGAAGAAAGCGGTCGTGCACCGCGTCACGCCGTTCGGAATGTCCGGCAGTGCGTAGCCAACCGCGATCTTCGCCGCCACGTACGCAAGCGGATAGCCGGTCGCTTTGCTCGCAAGCGCGCTCGAACGCGACAGCCGTGCATTCACTTCGATGACGCGATAATCGCGGCTCGCCGGATCGAGCGCGTATTGAATGTTGCACTCGCCGACGATGCCGAGATGGCGGATCGTCTTCAATGCGATCGTACGCAATAGCTGGTATTCGTCGTCGTTCAACGTCTGCGACGGCGCAACGACGATCGACTCGCCGGTATGGATGCCCATCGGGTCGAGGTTTTCCATGTTGCAGACGGTGATGCAGTTGTCGCGCCCGTCGCGCACCACTTCGTATTCGATCTCCTTCCAGCCACGCAGGCATTCCTCGACGAGCACCTGCCGCGTGCCGCCGTCGAATGCGCGCCGCAGCGCGCTCGTCAGATCGGCGGCCGAATCGGCGATACCGCTTCCCTTGCCACCGAGCGAAAAGCCCGCGCGCAGCATCACTGGCAAGCCGATCTCGCGCGCGGCCGCCTCCGCCTCAGCAATCGAACGGCACGCCTTGCTGCGGGCGGTCTTGACGCCGATTTCATCGAGGCGCGCGACGAACAACTCGCGATCTTCGGTGTCGCGGATTGCTTCGATCGGCGTGCCCAGCACGCGCACGCCGTGGCGCTCGAGGATGCCGCGGTCGTGCAGCTCGAGGCCGCAGTTGAGCGCCGTCTGGCCGCCAAACGACAGCAGGATCGCGTCGATCTCTTCGTCGACGATGATCCGCTCGACGAACTCCGGCGTGACCGCCACAAGATAGATGCGATCCGCCATGTCGGCGCTGGTCTGGATGGTCGCAATGTTGGGATTCACCAGTACCGTGTAGACGCGCTCTTCCTTCAGCGCCTTGATCGCCTGCGAGCCGGAATAGTCGAATTCGCCCGCCTGCCCGATCTGCAGTGCACCGGAACCGAGCACCAGCACGCGTCGCGGCTTCTTCGGCAGAAATGCGCCGTACAGCGTTCTCATCGTCGCGCCAGCGCTCGCGCCAGCCGGACGAAATCGTCGAAGAGGTACGCGGTGTCCTCCGGACCGGGCTTCGCTTCCGGATGGAACTGCACGCTGAAGAACGGCTTCGTCGTCGAGCGGATGCCTTCGTTCGTGCCGTCGTTGATGTTGACGAACCACGGCTCCCACCCATCGGGTAGCGAATCGTCGCCGACGGCGTAACCGTGATTCTGGCTGGTGATGTACAGCCGCCGCGTCAGCAGATCCTGCACCGGCTGATTCAGTCCGCGGTGGCCGTACGGCAGTTTGTACGTCGAGCCGCCCGCTGCAAGCGCAAGGATCTGATTGCCGAGGCAGACGCCGAACACCGGCTTGTCTATGTAAGCAAGCAGCCCGCGCAGCTGCTCGACCAGCGGCTGCAGATCCTGCGGATCGCCGGGACCGTTCCCGATCAACACGCCGTCGACCTCGTCGATGTGATCGGTGAGTCGCGCGTGCCACGGCACGCGGATCACGCTGGCCCCACGGGTCAGCAGCGAGCGGACGAGCTGATCCTTGGCGCCCGCGTCGACGAGCAGAATGCGCGGCCGGCCACCCCCCGCGTAACGTATCGGTGCGGGCGGTGCGACGAGCCGGAACAGCTCATCGCGCATGTCGATGCTGTGGGCGTGCTCGCGCGCATGGTCGATGTCGTCGCCGTCGGCGACCAGCCAGCCGCGCATCGTGCCGTGTTCGCGCAGATGTCGCGTCAGCGTGCGCGTGTCGATGCCGCTGACCGCCGGTACGTCTTCGGCGGCGAGCCAATCTCCCAACGACCGTGTCGCGTCGCGATGGCTGAACGCACCGACGTAGTTCTGCACGACGAGGCCCTGCACTTGAATGCGGCTCGATTCGTACGGTGCGTCGATGCTGCCGTGGCAACGCGGCGGCGGGACGCCGTAGTTGCCGATCAACGGGTACGTCAGCACGAGAATCTGGCCGCGGTAGGACGGATCCGTCAGCGCCTCGATGTAGCCCACCATCCCGGTATTGAAGACGACTTCGCCGCCAACCGACCGCTGCGCGGCGAAGGCGGTTCCATCCAGCGTCGTTCCGTCGGCGAGAACCAACTTCATGCTCACCCCATTCGCACGATATAGCGTGCACGCCGCGAGCGCCGATGCGCCGCAGCGAGCGTCACGCGGTCAGAACAGCGTGTAGATGAACGGCGCCACCGCCGAGCCTTGGGCGAGCACCAGCAGTCCGCCGAGCAGCACCATCACGACGATGATCGGCGCCAGCCAGAACTTCTTGCGCTCCCGCATGAACCCCCACAAATCCCTCAGCAAATCAAACATCAGAACGGCCTCTCCAGATTCTCGCGCGGCGGCGTTTTGGTCTCGATCCGGTACGTCGTCGCGCTGCGGTCGAACCGGCGCCGCAGCGGATCCGGCTTCGTCAATCGCATCATGAACCCGACTGGAACGATCACGACGTAGAACAGCGTGCCCAGGACGATCGGCGTGGTTACCTTGCCGAGTAGCAGGCCGAACCGCATCCAGCCGCGGTACACCGGCCGCAACGACGCAGGCGCAACCAGCGCCCAGGCGCCGAGCACGGCGAGGATGATCCACGGCCACACGGGGAACGCGCGTTCGAACACCCACGGAAAGAACGCGCCGAACAGTCCGGCGAAGATCGCCCCGGTGGTCAACCCGAAATGCCGCAGGCCCTTGCGATCGAGTTCCGGTATGGCATGAGGGATTGCGGCCATCAGTCGAGCTCGAACTCAGTCTTCCAGGATTCGTCATCCGTCACGGGCGGCTGATCGGACTTGGCCAACACGAAATTCTCGATGACGAGGTAGTCCATCCCGGTGCGCATAAAGCAGCGGTATGCGTCGGCCGGCGTGCCAACGATCGGCTCGCCACGCACATTGAACGAGGTGTTGACCAGCACGGCGCAGCCGGTGCGCTGCTCGAACGCCTTCAGCAACGCGTAGTAGCGCGGATTTGTGTCCTCGTGCACCGTCTGAACGCGCGCCGAGTAGTCGATGTGCGTGATCGCCGGCAGTTCCGAACGCTTCAGATTCAGCTTCTCGATGCCGAACAGCGTCTCCTCTTGCGGAGTCAGCGGAATTCGCAGGTTTTCGCGCACCGGCGCCACGATCAGCATGTACGGGCTTGCGCGATCGAGCTCGAAGTAGTCGCCGACCCGCTCCGCGATCACCGACGGTGCGAAGGGGCGGAACGACTCGCGGAACTTGATCTTCAGGTTCATCACCGACTGCATCTTCGCGCTGCGCGGATCGCCGATGATCGAGCGTCCGCCGAGCGCGCGTGGGCCGAACTCCATCCGTCCCTGGAACCACGCGACGACATTCTCGCTATCCAGCGCTTGCGCGATCTTGTCGAACAGCTGCGCGTCGTCGAGGCGTTCATACTTCGCGACGGCCGCGTCGAGCGCCGTGCGAATCTCGGCGTCCGAGAAGCGCGGGCCCAGAAACGAGCCATGCATACGATCACCGCCGCCGTTCACCGGCCGCGGCCGTCCGTCGAAGTCGTGCCATGCAATCGCGGCCGCGCCGAGCGCGCCACCGGCGTCGCCCGCGGCGGGCTGCACCCAGATGTCTTTGAACGGCCCTTCACGTAGCACGCGGCCGTTCGCGACGCAGTTCAGCGCCACACCGCCGGCGAGGCACAGATAGTCCTCCTTGGTTTCCGCATGCAGCGTGCGTGCGAGTCGCAGCACGACTTCTTCAGTGACCACCTGGATCGAGGCGGCGATGTCCATCTCGCGTTGCGTGAGTTTCGATTCGGCTGGCCGCGCCGGACCGCCGAACAGTTCGTCGAACTTGCGGTTCGTCATCGTCAGGCCGGTACAGTAGTTGAAATACTGCATGTCGAGCCGGAACGTGCCGTCGTCGCGCAGATCCATCAGATGCTTCAGGATCAGATCCGCGTACTTTGGTTGGCCGTACGGCGCGAGGCCCATCAGCTTGTATTCGCCGGAATTGACCTTGAAACCGGTGTAGTAGGTGAACGCGGAGTACAGCAGGCCGAGCGAGTGCGGAAAGTCGATCTCCCACAACGGGGTCAGCTGGTTATCGCGGCCCACCCACGCCGTCGTCGTCGCCCACTCACCCACGCCGTCGAGACACAGCACGGCGGCGCTCTGAAACGGGCTCGGATAGAACGCGGACGCTGCGTGCGACTGATGGTGCCCGGCGAACAGCAGTTTCGGCAGCTGCTGCTTCGAGCACCCGCCGAGATCCGCGAGCTCCTGCTTGAGCGTGCTCTTCAAATAGAGCTTCTCCTTCAGCCAGATCGGCATCGCGGCGAGAAACGAACGGATCCCCTGAGGGGCGTAGCTCAGATACGTTTCGAGCAGGCGTTCGAACTTCACCAGCGGCTTGTCGTAAAAGACAACGTAGCGCAGGTCGGCGATATCGACCCGACCTTCGGCCAGGCAGTACTCGATCGCGCGCGCCGGGAAGCGCGCGTCGTGCTTCTTGCGCGTAAAGCGCTCCTCCTGCGCAGCCGCCACAATCTGGCCGTCACGCAACAGCGCCGCGGCGCTGTCGTGGTAATACGCCGAGATGCCGAGAATCGAAGCCGGCGGCGCTGTGCTCATCCACACGTCCCGTTCAAAATCGTCCACTCGAATTGATGGCGCAAACGCCGGCTAGACTAGCAGGAGTTCATGCACCGACGGTGCATCGGTTCGTAAGCGGTCGGCATCGACTCGGAAATCGCCCCACACGGCGGTGGCGTCAGTACGACTTCGGCAACTCGAGCACGTGCTCCGACACGTAGTTCAAAATCATCTCTTGCGAGATCGGCGCGATTCGCATCAAGCGCGCTTCCCGCCAGTAGCGCTCGACGTGGTATTCGCGTGCGTAACCGAATCCGCCGTGCGTCTGCACCGCCTGGTCCGCCGCCTGAAACGCCGCATCCGCGGCGAGCCACTTCGCCATGTTGGCCTCGGCGCCGCAGGGTTCGCCGGCGTCGAGTTTCCAAGCGGCTTTGCGCACCATCAACTCGGCAGCGTCCAATCGTGTGCGCGCTTCGGCCAGCGGAAATGCGATGCCTTGATTAGCCCCGATCGGCCGACCGAAGACGACGCGTTCGGACGCATACGCGACCGCTCTGCGCAGCGCCGCGCGGCCGATCCCGATTGCTTCCGATGCGACCAGGATTCGCTCGGCGTTCAAGCCGTCGAGCAGATAACGGAAGCCCTTGCCTTCTTCGCCGACCCGATCGGTGACGAGCACCGGCAAATCGTCGTAAACCACTTCGCAGGACGCGACCGCGTTGCGCCCCACTTTGTCGATCGCCGAGATTTTGACTTCGGGTCGTTGTAGTTCCGCCAACAGCAACGTCATGCCGTCGGTGCGGCGTGCACACTCGGCAAGCGGTGTCGTACGCACGAGCAACAACACCCGCTCGGAATCGAGCGCCTTCGTCGTCCAGACCTTACGCCCTCGCACAATGTACTGATCGCCAACGCGGCGCGCGGTCGTCGTAATCGACGTCGTGTCGGTGCCGGCGTCGGGTTCGGTCACGCCGAACGCCACGTGCAGGTCCCCTTTCGCGACGCGCGGCAGATACGTCCGTTTCATCTCCTCGCTGCCGTGGCGAACCACCGGGTGCATCCCGAAGATCGACAGATGCACGGCACTGCAGCCGTTCATTGCCGCCCCGGACGCCGCGACTTCCTCGAGCACGATCGACGCTTCGCTGATGCCGCGACCGCTGCCGCCGTAAGCTTCCGGGATTGCGATACCAATCCAGCCCGCTTCAGCGAGCACCTTGTAGAAGTCCCACGGGAATCGATGCTCGACATCGAGCTTCGACCAGTATTCATCCGGAAAATCTGCGCAAACGCGACGGATCGCAGCGCGGATCAGCGCGTGTTCTTCGGTTTCTGAGAAGTTCATCCTGGCACCTCCGGAGCGGACATTCGCATCCGCGCCGGCGGTTGGCAATCCCATGAGGGATTCGGAGGTACTGCTAGGTGATGCCGCGCTGGCTGACGAGCGTGCGCAGGCGCAGCGATGAAAAAGCGATCAGGTCCCGAACTTGCCGTGGCGGATTTCGGCCGACAACAGCACGGCTGTTTCGACGCCGATCGGATAGCTGCGCGTGGTGCCGCGGGCTTTCACGACGATCCAACCGGGTTCACGCGGATTCAGCGCGATGTGAAATTCGGTCGGCTCGCGCCCGGCCGCTTCAATGGTATCCCACAGCTCTCTGAGCTTGACTTGTTCCGCCATGCAATCCCCCTCGATCCCTTGACCTTGTGATCTACCAGAAAGGCCACTTTTTGCGGCGACGGCGGCGGCGAACGGTCTGTGGCTGGACGCCGTCGTCGATCGTCGTGTTGGTCACGGGTGAACCGGCCGAGGCAATGCTCGGCATCACGTTGAGCGTGACGATCAGCGGCGCCGCGTAGGCCACCTTCACTAGAAAGTCTCTTCGAGATCGATCCACGTTCTGCTCGTTCATACCACTACCTTCGTCTGTGCGTTCATGCCGAGTTCTACGGCACCAGGGTCATTCTAGGTAGCGAGCCAGCGCGATACCGTTAGTGGTTGTTGCGTAGTTGTCGACGCATCGCAAGAATTCTCGATACGTTCCACTACAATCACACTGACCGTTTCAACGCCTTTACCCGGCGCAATCGACAACTCAGGAGCAGCTCCCGTGCGCGTGTTCGACCTCGCCCTATTCGGGGTTCGCGTGCGAGTCGAGTGTCCCGACGCACTGTGTGTTTCGCTGGTCGCCGGCAACTTCGGCGCATTCGTGACCGGCGGCCCACCGATGGCTGCAGATTATTCGTACACGATCCAGAGCGGGTCCGACGATGACGACTACACCGTTGTTTCGGACCATCGGCCGACGGCCATCGCGCATGACGCGCACGAGCTGCTGTACTACCTCGAGAAATCGATCACGATCGATGTGCAGTTGCGCCGCCCGGATCTGTTTTTCGTCCACGCGGCGGCACTGCAGCGCGCGGGACGGGCGTGCCTGCTGGTCGCGCCGCCCGGCAGCGGCAAATCAACAACCGCATGGGCACTGACCCACCACGGATTCGGCTACTTGAGTGACGAACTCGCGCCGATCGATCTCGCGACGCTGACCGTGCTGCCCTATCCGCATGCGCTGTGTCTGAAACGACGTCCGCCGGCGCCGTACGTGCTGCCGAGCGACACCATCATCACAGCACGCACGCTGCACGTGCCGTCGGCATCAATCGCAACGAACATCGACACGCCGGTGCCGCTCGCGCGCATTTTCTTCAATCAATACGATCCGGCGGCCGTCGCGCCAACGTTACGCCCCATCTCTGCCGGGGCCGCCGGCGCGTTGTTGTACGCAAACGGACTCAATCAATTGGCGCACTCGGGGGACGGACTAGGGGCCGCCGCGGCGATCACCGCGCGCGTCGACTGTTATCAACTGACGACCGCGGACCTCACGCAGACGTGCGAGCTACTGGCTTCGATCATGGTGGGTTGACGGCGTCGCTGCGCGACGAGCGTTTACATGAAGCCTTTTATCGCGAGGATTGCGGTTGCAATGAGACACGCGACGCCGACGCCCTGCCGACGTTGGCGGCGTTCGCTCACCATCAGCTCGATCACATACAGCAGCACCAGCAGGCCGATGATCGAACTGACGGACGCTTGAAACGCTTCGCCGACCGCCAGTAGCGAGATGACGACGACGAAGATGATCAGGTAATCCATCGCGGTGGCCTTGAACTCCACCGCCCTGCGGCCTGGACTGAATCGAATGGCGGTCAACAGAGCGGCTGCGAGCACGCCGAAGTACGCGCGATGAGCCGGTTCCAACCAGGCAGTCATTTGCAGCGGGAAACGGAAGCTCAAATAGACGACAAGCGCCGCGGCGCAGAAGAGCAGCGCGCGGCGGCTGATCGCACGCGGATCGGGTATCGCGATCAGATTCGCCGCCAGCAGCAGGAAGACGATCACGGCGCCGACGCCGAATTCACGCGGCACGTACGTGGTGCCGAGACTCGCGAGTACCAGATACGCAGGGACTGAGAGTTCGAAGAATCGACGCGGCGCCTCCACCAGCAGCAGATGCCGGCGGCGTTTCTGCGCGAGCCACGGCCAGAGTCGTCGCGCGTGCGCACGCGTGACGCGCCAGCCATTGCGCTCAGCGAGATAAAGCCACGAAAAGATGGCCCCACAACCGCCCAGATAGACACCCAGTATCAGTGCGTCGCTTTGATGTCGCAGCAGCAGACCCGACGCGACGAACGCGATCTGTATCGAGTAGATGATCAATACGGATTCGTTGTGACTGAAGCCGCGATCCATCAACCGGTGATGCACGTGGTTGCGGGTCGCAGAAAACCAGTTTCTGCCTTCTCGAATCCGTCGATAGAACACATACAGAATATCCGCGACCGGCAAGCCCAATAGCAGCAGCACGACGGATGGACTCAGGTCTGGCGCAGTGCGCTGCGTCAGCAATATCGCGAGCACGCCCAGCGAAAAGCCGATCACCTGGCTGCCGCTGTCGCCCATGAAGACGACCGCGGGATGGGTGTTGTAGCGCAGGAATCCGAAGACGCCGCCGATGACCGAGAACGCGATCAGCACTGTCAGATCGCCTTTCGCCAGATACGCCAGAAGTCCGATCGCGACGAGGCTCAGCACCGACTCGCCGCCCGCGAGCCCATCGAGGCCGTCCGAGTGGTTGATCGCATTCGTCATGCCGATCAACGCAAATACCGTGAACGCCATCGCAGCCCAGGCAGGAATCGCGTGCGGACCTACAAACGGAAAATGCACGACATAGAGTCCGGCGATCAAGACGACCGGCGCTACCGCAACCAGTTGGCCGATGAATTTCGGGTAGTGACCGAGCTCTCTTCGGTCATCCCACGCGCCGAAGGCGAACAGGACGACGACGCCGAAGATGTAACAGAGCACCAGCCGGTCATACGGCGCCCACACGAGAATCGCAGCCAGCGCTCCGAGCACGATGCCCCAGCCGCCGACGCGCGGAATCGGATACTCGTGCACTTTGCGGGAGTTCGGCTGATCGACCATGCCCAAGCGCGGCGCGAGACGCATCATCAGCGGCACGATTGCCAGGCTCGCCGCCCCGGCCGTGAACAAGGTCAACAACAGTTCCATCGCGCCTCGCTCTGTAGGGAACGCTGCTTAAGCGTCCGCGCTGATCAACCCGAGCGTCCGTAACTGCGCCAGCGTCTGAAGCAGGTCGCGTTCAACGGTGTCACGTTCGACGGCGAACTGCTCGGTCAGCGCATCAACAAGGTTCTCGACCGAGCTGCGTCCGTCGCACCGTCGATAAATCCATGACGCCGTGGGGTTGAGATGGTGCAAACGATTCGTCTCGCGATCAAGCACGAGCAGTTCGTTGCCGACGTCTTGGAGGGTTGTCTTCGCGCACTGTATGGGTCGCATGCGCGCAGTTTCCCACAGGCGTTGCGACCAATTGTGAGGCTAGTGTGAGATCGAGGCCCGGTATGTCAACGCTCTTCCAGCACGCCGAGGCGTTCGAGTTCCTTCAGAATGAGATCAACCGCGCCTTCCGCCGACACCGTCGTCGTATCGATCCGGATCTCGGGGGCCTCGGGCGCTTCGTACGGTGAATCGATGCCGGTGAAGTTCTGGATCTCCCCGCGCCGCGCTTTCTGGTACAAGCCCTTTGGGTCGCGCGCTTCCGCGACCGAGATCGGCGTATCGACGAAAACCTCGATGAACTCGCCGTCCTCGAGCAGAGCCCGCGCCATTCGGCGTTCACTGCGATACGGCGAAATGAACGACACCAGCGTGATCAGTCCGGCGTCGGCCATCAGTCTTGCGACCTCGGCGACGCGGCGGATGTTCTCGACCCGATCGGACTCCTTGAAGCCAAGATCTTTGTTGAGCCCGTGCCGGACGTTGTCGCCGTCCAGCAGATAGGTATGCCGTCCTAATGCATACAGCCGCTTTTCCAGCAGATTCGCGATCGTCGATTTGCCGGCGCCTGAGAGCCCGGTTAACCAGAGCACTGAGGGGCGCTGATGTTTCTGGCGCGCATGCGCACGCTTGTCGACGTCGATCGTCTGCCAGTGAATGTTCTGCGACCGACGCAACGCAAAATGAATCATCCCCGCGCCGACCGTGTTGTTCGTCATACGGTCGATCAGGATGAAGCCCCCGGTATGGGGACTCGTCCGATACGGATCAAACGCGATGGTGCGATCGAGCTCGATCCCGCAGACGCCGATTTCATTCAACTCGAGCTGATTCGTCGCCACGTGTTCCAACGTATTCACGTTGATCTTGTGCTTGATCGGCGAGATCGTCGCGGTGACGGTGCGCGCGCCGATCTTCATCAGATACGAGCGCCCCCGCATCATCGCCTGGTCATGCATCCACACGATCGTGCCTTCGAACTGATCCGCCACGTCCGCCGGCGCGTCGATCGACGACAGCAGGTCGCCGCGCGAGATATCCACTTCGTCGTCGAGCGTCAGCGTGACGGATTCGCCGGTGACAGCTTCCTCGACGTCACCGCCGTACTTGACGATGCGGGCAACACGCGATTCTCGACCCGACGGTTGAACGCACACGCGCTCACCGGCGCGCACCGCGCCCGACACGACCATGCCCGCATAGCCGCGAAAGTCGAGGTCCGGACGATTGACCCACTGCACGGCGAAACGAAAGTCCGCGCGACGCAAACGATCGACGTCGACCTCGACTGCGTCGAGGTATTGCATCAGCGTGGGGCCGTCGTACCACGCCATGTGCTCACTGCGCGTCGTGATGTTGTCTCCTTTCAATGCCGACAACGGAATGCATTGGATTTCGTCGATGCCGAGCTCGCGCGCGAACTCGCGATATTCGCGTTCAAGCTTGTCGAATCGAGCCTGCGAGTACGCGACTAGATCCATCTTGTTGACGGCGAGCACGACGTGGCGGATGCCGATCAATGAAACCAGAAAGCTATGACGCCGCGTCTGCGTCAGCACGCCTTTTCGCGCATCCATCAAGATGATCGCTGCATCCGCTGTGGAGGCACCGGTAATCATGTTGCGCGTGTACTGCTCGTGACCGGGGGTGTCGGCGACGATGTACTTGCGCGCCGCGGTCGCGAAGTAACGATATGCGACATCGATCGTGATGCCCTGCTCGCGTTCGGCCGTGAGGCCGTCGAGCAACAACGCAAAGTCGAGATCGCCGCCCTGCGTACCGCTCTTTTTAGAGTCGATCGCGAGCGTGTCCATCTGGTCTTCGAACAGCATGCCCGCTTCGTACAGCAACCGGCCAATCAGCGTGCTCTTACCGTCATCGACGCTGCCGCACGTGATGAATCGCAACAGGCTCTTCGGTCGAGCGGTCTCGACGCGAGCGTCAACGGATTGGTGCGGCTCCACCGTGGCTGCCATCAGAAATACCCTTCCTGTTTTTTCTTCTCCATAGAACCCGCGCTGTCGTGATCGATGACCCGACCCTGGCGCTCGGAGGTCGTCGCGTTCAACGTTTCATCGATCACCGCGTCGAGTGTATCTGCGTCGGATTCCACCGCTGCCGTGAGCGGGTAACAGCCCAGAGTTCGAAATCGAACGTTCAGCAGACTCGGAACTTCGCCCGGCTCGAGCGGCATCCGATCGTCATCGACCATGATGTACGCCCCGCCGCGTCGAACCACCGGCCGCTTCTTTGCCAGGTACAACGAAACGATCGGGATCTGCTCTTGCGCGATGTATTGCCACACGTCGCGTTCGGTCCAATTCGAGATCGGGAATATCCGCAGCGACTCGCCCTTGTTCTTGCGCGTGTTGTACAGCTGCCACAGCTCCGGACGTTGACTTTTCGGGTCCCACCGATGCTGTGCGCTGCGAAACGAAATGATGCGTTCCTTCGCGCGCGACTTCTCCTCGTCGCGCCGCCCGCCGCCAAACGCCGCATCGAATTCATGTTTATCGAGCGCCTGTTTCAGGCCCTGCGTCTTCCAGATGTCGGTGTGCAGCGCAGAGCCATGCACGAACGGGTCGATGTTCAGCGCGAGGGCTTCGGGATTCTTGTGCACGATGAGGTCGAGTCCTAACCGCACCGCTGTCGCGTCACGAAATTCATACATCTCGCGGAATTTCCACGTGGTGTCGACGTGCATGAATGGAAACGGTGGCTTCGACGGATAAAACGCCTTTATTGCCAAGTGCAGCATCACGGAGCTGTCCTTGCCGATGGAATAGAGCATCACGGGCTTGTCGGTCTCGGCGACGACTTCCCGCATGATGTGGATGCTCTCGGACTCCAGCCGTTCGAGGTGCGTCAGCGACTTCAAAGCATAAACCGGCTTCAACGATAGCTCCGTGCAAGGATAACGGGATTCTAACGGCGCGTCGGGGTCAGAACGGGCTTTATGCGGGTCGATTGTGAGTGATTTGGCGGAACTACTCGGAGCAATTCCCCAACCACCACCGCACGTCGAACCGCCAACACCGTGAACTGCTCGTGTGGGCGCGAATCCTCAATGCCCTTACATGTTGCGCGCAGTGGAGCGCGGACGCGCCGATATGATCGCCCGAAGTATTTGCCGAACGCAGCGGTACACAGCGCCGATGAGAATTCTGCAGGTCTTCGGCAGCGGCACGATCGGCACGGACCGGTCGGGTCCGGTCAGCACGATCGTCACCCAACTTGCCAATGGCTATGCCGCCGCGGGCCACGACGTCGCGATTGCCGACGCGGAAGCTGTCGCCGCGCGCACACTGTTGCGGCCGGGCATCGCCGTCAGCGAATTCAAGCCGCGCGGCGCGCTCTGGAACCGCGTCGCCGCGCGCAGCGCGTTGCTGACGCTGGTCGCCGCGTATCTCTCGGCGTGGTCGCGTGCCCGCTTCGTGCGTTCGCTCGCCGAAGAGTGGGCGGTCGATGTGATCCATGTTCACGACAGCACCGACGCCATCGCGATCAGCCTCGC
>CAYUMA010000743.1:0-5269 GCA_964445675.1 uncultured Pseudomonadales bacterium
GAACGAGTAGTTTGGCCATCGACGACGCTTAGATAACGCGACGCCGGATTGTCGCCGAATGCAGCGAACGGTGCCAGGCGTTACACGCCGGCGAGAACCCGTCCCAGGTGATGCTCGAACGTCGCCCGATCCATCTCGCCCTGCATTCGCAGCGACGTAAGCTCCGTGCCATCCGCACCGAAGAACAGCATGCTCGGAGGACCGAACAAGCCGAAGTGCTTCAGCAGCTCCTGATCGAGCGCGTCGTTCAACGTGACGTCCGCCTGCAGCAGCCGGAAACGGCTGAGCTGAGCCGCGACCCCCGGCGCCGAGAACACCGTACGTTCCATCACCTTGCACGAGATGCACCAGTCCGCATAGAAATCCAGTGCGACGGGTTTGTCACTATTCGCGAGTTCGGCCTGGAGCCGGGCCAACCCGCGCACCTTATGCCATTGCGGTTGCGTCGCTTCACGCGAGCCCGATTGTGCGACGACCGACAGCGGCTGCAGCGGATCCTGCGCGCCGCTCGCCGCACCAATCAGCAGCAGCACGCCGTAAGCGAAACTGACGGCGCCGGTTGCTTTCCACAACTGCCCCCAACCCTTGCGCGGCGCAAAATCGAGCGCACCGAGATACACGCCGACGCCGATAGCGAGCAGCGCCCACAGCAACAGCGTCACTTGGGCCGGGACCACACGCTCGAGCAACCACACCGCGACGCCGAGTAGCAGCACGCCGAACACCGCTTTGACGTTGTCCATCCACGCGCCGGCGCGCGGCAGCAGGTGCGCGCCGCTCGACCCGATCACGAGCAGCGGCACGCCCATGCCGAGCCCGAGCGCCAACAGTGCGCTGCCGCCGAGTACCGCATCACCCGTGGAACTCAGATAGATCAATGCGCCGGCGAGCGGCGCCGACAGGCACGGTGAGACGACGAGGCTCGAGAGGCTCCCCATGATCACGACGCCAACGTGCGCACCGCCGCGTTGGTTCTGCGACAGCGAATTGATACGGTTCTGCCACGCGGACGGTAGTTGCAGCTCGTAGAAGCCGAACATCGAAAACGCCAGCAACACGAAGACGACCGCAAATCCGATCAACACCGGTGCCGATTGCAGCGCTGCCTGCAGGTTCATCTGCGCGCCAAACAGACCCACCAGCATGCCGAGGGCCGCGTACGTGACGGCCATGCCGAGCACATACGCCAACGACAGCGTAAAGGCGCGCGTGCGTGTCACCGAGCCGCCCTGGCCGACGATGATGCTCGACAGGATCGGTACCATTGGCAGTACACACGGCGTGAATGCGAGGCCGAGCCCGAGCGCGAAGAACATTCCCAACGACAGCCACAAATTGCCGTTCGCGAGCATTGCCGCCAGGTGTTGTTCTTCGGTCTTTTCCGCTTCGGGCGCGGACGCTGCCGGGCTTGCGGCCGGCGCGGGCACGGCGGTTGCGGGGAGCGCCACTGCGTCGACCGGAAATGACACGCGGCGCGTCTGCGGCGGGTAACACAGTCCCGCGTCGGCGCAGCCTTGATAGCCGATCGTGGCTTCGAGCGTGCCGCCGGCGGCGGCGGTGCGCGTCACGGGCACGCGCGCGACGGCTTCGTGGTAGTACACCTCGACCTCGCCGAAGTACTCGTCGATCTTCGTCTTGCCGGGCGGAATCTCCGGTGCGCCGAGCACGAAACCGCTGCCATCGGGTACGGCGAACTCGAATCGATGCCGATAGAGGTAGTAGCCGTCCGGCATCTGCCAACGCACGCGCAGGCTGCCGTCGTCCGCGAGTTCCGAGGTCATGACGAACGCCTGATCAACCGACAGAAATTCTTGTTCGGCGTCGTTGAGCTCGGCAATTTTCCCGGTGAGTTCGGCACCGTGTGCGGCCGGCGCGACGAGCACGAGCCATAACAGGATCCGTCTGTAGTGATGCATGCCTTCGTTCATCCGCGCCGCAGTACCGTTGCAGTGCATTCCATTGTAACCGCGTCCCCGCTCGCTATAAGGTGCGCGTCTGCTTAGGACGTGACGAACTCCGCGCGCCAGATGCAAAAGCCCTCCTTCGATGCAGCGTAACGTGATGCACTGCGCACAGCGGTTTTTGGGTGGTGCGCTGCTGGTCGGTGTGTGCGCTTGCGCAGCACCAACGCCCGTACCGACACCGGAGCCGCCGGCTGCGGCACCGGCCCCGGTTGCGGCGCCGGCCATCGCTTTAGCGCAAATCGTGCCGCAGGTCGACATCGACCGCCTCGACGCGTTGCTCGAACAGGGCGACGACGCGATGAAAGCCGGCCGGCTGCTGACACCGATCGACGATTGTGCCTACGACTATTACCGCGCGGCGCTCGCACTCGCACCGGATCACCCGGCCGCACAGCACGGCTTGCAGCGGCTCGCGGAACGCTTCGTCGGGATGGCCGAGCAGGCCGCGGAGCGGGGTCAGTTCGACACCGCGCGCTCGCTGCTCGAGCGGGCCGAGATCGTGTCGCCGCAACTCGACAGCATCGCGACCGCGCGCGCGCTGATCGAACTGCGCAGTTCCGCAGAGCGTAGCCGCATCGCGCTCGACCCCGAGCAGCTCTCGGCGCACGCCGCGGACTTGGCCGCGCGGCTCAAGTCACTCGGCGCGAAGGCGAAGGCCGACGACGCGTGGGTCATCATTCGCGCGCGCAACGATGCCGAAGGCCGCTGGATCTATCAGCAGATGGCGAGCGCACCCGGTAACCGTCGCATCCGGGCCGAGCTGACGCTCGGGGCACCCGGCATCGAGTTGTTGCAGTTGAACCCCAACATCGACGCGCAGTCGCAATGAGGATCCTTGCATGACGTATCACAGAGCCGCGCTGCGGGCCGCTGTACTGCTTGGCGTCGCGCTCGGCGCGTGCACTGCGAGCGATCCGATCACCGTCGACAACGCGTGGGTGCGTGCGCCGGCGCCCGGCCTCGACGTCGCGGCCGCCTATTTCGACATCGTCAACCACGGCAAGTCGTCGGTCGACCTGATTGGCGCGCGCAGTGATGCGGCGCGCGTCGTCGAAATTCATACGCACATCCACGCCGGGCATGACGGGAACATGATGCAGATGCGCAAAGTCGACGCGGTCACGCTGCCACGCGGCGAGACCGTCGTGTTCGCGCCCGGCGGCCGCCATCTGATGCTGTTCGATTTCCGCGCCGTGACATCGGATCGGATTCCGATCACGCTGCTCTTTTCCGACACGACGCAGCAAACCGTGCTGTTCGAAATACGCACCGCGAGTGGAGCACCCCAACCGTGAACTGGAAGTTCTGGCAACGCAGTGCCGACGCGGGCACCGCCGGGCTGGTCGGCCGCGTCGTCGGCACAATCGTCGTCATCTACCTCGTTGGAACCATCGGACTCGGCTGGTGGTGGGACTCCGAGCCCGAATCGTTTTCCGTCGACGACAATGCCGCGACCCACGCCGCGCAGAAAGGCGTCACCGTCGTGACGGGCTACACGACGAGCGCGACGCTGGCGCGGCTTGCGCAGACGCTGCTGGATAAACGCGGCGGGTATCTGTCGAACGACCTGTTCCCGCCCGGCGTGTGGCTCGACAACGTACCGAGTTGGGAGTTCGGCGTGCTGGTGCAGATCCGCGACATGAGCCGTGAAATGCGGCTCGACTTCAGCCGGTCACAAAGTCAGTCGGCCGAAGATCCGGACCTGAACCTGGCCGAAGGCCAGTTTTACTGGGACAACGCGAGCTGGATATTTCCCGACACCGAAGGCGAGTACCGCAAAGGCGTCGCGTACCTCGAACGCTACATGCAGCGCCTCGCGGACCCGAACAACACCGACGCGCAGTTTTATGCCCGTGCCGACAATCTGCGCAACTGGCTCACCGGCGTATCGACGCGCCTCGGCAGCTTGTCACAACGCCTCAGCAGTGCCGTTGGTAAGCGCCAGCTGAATACCGGCCTCGCGGGTGACAGCGCCGCCGCGCAAGCGACACCGGTGCCGGCGGAGGTCGAAGTGAAAACGCCGTGGCTCGAACTCGACGACGTGTTCTACGAGTCGCGTGGCCATACCTGGGCGCTGCTGCACCTGCTGCACGCGATCGATCACGACTTCAAAGACGTGCTCGAGAAGAAAAATGCGCGCGTCAGCCTGCAGCAGATCATCCGGGAACTCGAACCGACGCAGCAGCCGATCTGGAGCCCGATCATCATGAACGGCGACGGCTTCGGGCTGGTCGCAAACCATTCGCTCGTGATGGCGTCCTACATCTCGCGCGCGAATGCGGCGATCATCGACTTGAGGAATCTGCTGGAACAGGGCTGACCTTCGCGCCCCTCATCCTTAGGCTTCTAAGCCCGCGTTTTTGTTGTAGAATCGCCGCCTTTGTCCGGGGTCCGGCCGCGCTCGCGACGCCCCGTTTCTCAACAATAATGAGCTAAGGGGGATTCATGTCTACACCGTTGATCATCGCCGTTGCTTGCGCCTTTGTTGCGCTGGCGTACGGCCTCGTGTCCATCCGCTGGATACTTGCGCAGCCGGCCGGCAACGCACGAATGCAGGAGATCGCAGCGGCGATTCAGGCGGGCGCGAAGGCGTATTTGAACCGTCAGTACGCAACCATCGCGATGGTCGGCGGCGTGTTGTTCGTCGTGCTCGGCGTCGCGCTCAACTGGTTTACCGCGGTTGGCTTCGCGATCGGCGCCGTGCTCTCGGGACTGACCGGCTTCATCGGCATGAACATCTCCGTGCGCGCGAACGTCCGCACTGCACAGGCCGCCCACCACGGCATCAATGCCGCACTCGCGGTCGCGTTTCGCGGCGGCGCAATCACCGGCATGCTGGTGGTTGGACTTGGCCTCCTCGGCGTGGCCGGTTACTACGCGGCGATCCTGCCGATGGTCGGACAGGAGATGGCATTACACGCGCTCGTCGGGCTTGCGTTCGGCGGTTCGCTGATCTCGATCTTCGCGCGACTCGGCGGCGGCATCTTCACGAAAGGTGCGGACGTCGGCGCCGACCTCGTCGGTAAAGTCGAAGCCGGCATCCCCGAAGTCGACCCGCGCAATCCCGCGGTGATCGCCGACAACGTCGGCGACAACGTCGGTGACTGCGCCGGCATGGCGGCCGACCTGTTCGAAACCTACGCCGTCACGATCGTCGCGACGATGCTGCTCGCCGGCCTCGTGATGCAAGACGCCGGTTCGAACGCGGTGCTGTATCCGCTCGTGCTCGGCGGCGCCTCGATCATCGCGTCGATCATCGGGACTTTCCTTGTATCAGCGAAGGAAGGCGGCAAGATCATGAAAGC
>CAYUMA010000744.1:0-1628 GCA_964445675.1 uncultured Pseudomonadales bacterium
CGCCCGCAACTCACCGGCAAGCGCTTCGGCCTGCGGCGCGATGTCCGTCATGACGAGGCGCCCACCTTGCAGGACGACTTCGCGACAGATCTCAGCACCGATCCCGCCGCCGGCCCCGGTTACGAGAATCGTTTTACCCGCAAGTACGCCTTCGCTCATTGCATTGCATCCTTTGTTTTCGAAGTTCAGCGCGAACGTGCGGTCGCAGATTTCGCTTACACACAAGCCTATCCTACGTGCGAAATCGTTCGGTGCGCATCGGTGCCGACGCATTGGATACAGGAGTACTCGTGCTCGAACCCGCGTCGCAATCCGCTCCTCGTTTCTGGTCGTACCTGAATAGCAAAGAGATCGACTTCCGACCGACCGGTGCGCTGCGTTGGTGGCTGCTCGGTCTGATCGTGCTCGGCTGGGCGGTGGAGCAATACGAAGGGCTGAAGACCGGCCCGGTCCTCGTGTACGTGCTGAAAGAATTCGACAAGTCGCTGACCGACTGGGGCTACGTCGCGGCCTGCGCAGGACTCGTGTACAGCGCCGGCGCAGTCCTGCTCAGTCGCGCCGCGGATCGATTCGGGCGGCGCCCGTTGATGATCTGGCCGGTGTTCTGCTACGCGGCGATCTCGGTTGCCGGTGCGCTGGCGCCGAGTTTTATCGTGCTCGCGAGTCTGTCGATGGCCGGCAGCTTCATGATGGCCGGCATGAACCCCGCCGTGCACGCCGCGTCGCGCGATCTGACACCGCGCATGGGACGCGCGATGGTGTACTCGTGGGTCTCGCTCGCGTTCACGATCGGCGCATTGATGTCCACGGCGGTGGCGGCGCACACGCTGCCGATCTGGCCGGGCTGGCGTTCGCAGTACTGGATCGCAGCGGTGCTCGGCGGCGTGACCGCATTGGTCATCTTCGTCTTCTATCGCGATCTGTCGGCGCGCATCCGGGGACAGGTCGTGCACGCGACGGACGGTATCGAGACTGCCGCGAGCGACGCACACGGCGCGGATGAGAATTCGTATGCGCAAGGTCGCGCGATTTATCGCAGCCCCCGCCTCTGGCTGCTGTCGTTCACGATCGTATTCTGGTCACTGACCTACGTAACGGTATCGGGCTACGTACCGATCTACCTCGCGCAGCACCATCACATCGACCCCGCGCGCGCGGCCGGCATCACGTCGTATTTCTGGATCGTCTTTACGTGCAGCGTGTTCATCTCCGGATGGTTGTCGGATCGCCTGCGCGTACGCAAGACGATCACGGCGTTCGGCGGCATCACGACAGGGGCGTGTTTCCTGATCGGTGCGCAGATGCCAGTTGGCACGTCCGACGCGACGCTCGCGCTGGTGTGGTCGATGACGGGGTTCTTCGCGGGTTTCATTTATCCCGCATGGTGCGCGATCTATTCCGAAACTGCCGAGACGATCAGCCCGCACGGCGTAGGTCGTGCATTCGGCATCACCGCGACGCTCGCGCCGATCTCCGGCCTCTTTCTGAATCTCGGTTTGCCGCGCGTCGTCGCCACCTACGGTTGGCCGACCTGGATGCTGATCGCCGGCTTCTGTTGTTTCGGCGCCGCCGCACTCGTGTCGTTCGGCGAAGGTCCATGGTGGGTGTCGCGCACGGCGGCCGCACCC
>CAYUMA010000745.1:0-8435 GCA_964445675.1 uncultured Pseudomonadales bacterium
CCTGACCTTGAGATCCGTTTCGATGGGGCGGTTGCCCGTGTGCAGTACGAGTTCGGCATCGGAGTCGGGTAAGCGCAGTCCCGCGGCGGACGCATCGCGCCAGATGACCTCGTGACCGAGCGCACCGTAGAACGCAATCGCGGCGTCGAGGTCTGCAACCGGAAGGCTGTGACAATCGACTGTGCGGAAGAGCGGCTCCATCTGACGCCTTATCCCTAGCCTTTCACCGCCATCTCGAACCCACCCGGAAACGGCAACGTGATCGTGTGAAACCGGTGCGCGGGCTCGTCGATGACTTCGAAGAACGGCGCATAGTTTTTGCGGTTGAAGTCGCCGCCGGTGTTGTCCGCGCAGATGACCGTGCCCTTATGCAGATGCGGCAGCAGCAGGTCGAGCGCGGGTCGCACGACCTCAAACCAGATGTCGAACAACACGAAGTCGATCGGCGCATCGATCGTCTTGATCGCGTCGAGTACATCGCCTTCATGCAGATCCACGTAACGCGACAAACCGGCGGCCTCGATATTCGCGCGCGCGGCTTTGAGCTTCTGCGCTTCATGCTCGGCGCCGATGACGACGCCGCCGCCGTTGTCGCGCACCGCGGCGGCGAGGTAGATCGTCGAAACGCCGAACGACGTGCCGAGTTCGACGATGCGTCGTGCCCCCGATGCGCGGCACAGTGCGTAGCAGAACTCGGATTTGTCGCGGTCGAGCGCGACGAGCTTGTCGGCGTAGTGTTCGTGGTCGCGCGGCTCCATGCCGCGCCAGGGGCCCGTTCGCGTCTTACGAAAGTATTCCTCGATCTCCTGACTCTGCGCGTCGCTGCGCGCGTGGAGTTCGTCGAGCAGCGATTCGAGTTTGGGATCAATGCGCATGTGGGTAATATCCATGGAGCACGCGGTGACCGCGCAGTGTATTGCAGGCGTCGCGCGCCTTCACGGCGCACTCACTCGGCAATCAATTCGCCCGACCCGCCGAACTCGGCGGGAAAGTCGCGGAATTTCGGCAGCCCGTCGCGGATCGGCAGCACCGACTCCGAATAGTTGACGTGCACGCTCGGGACGAACTTCAGCGCGGGTATCGTCGCCGCAAACACGTCGTACATGCCGAAATCCGGATGGCTGATCATCAGATGGCCGCCGCATTTCGCGCAGTACTGGCGATGGCTGATGCTCTTCCGTGTCTTCTGAAATGTCCGGACGTGGTCCGACCCCGCGACGACCTTGACCGCGTCGGCGCTCCACATCGTCGATGCGTGGACTGGACTGCCCGACCACGAGCGACACGAATTGCAATGGCAATACGCCATCGACTGCGGCTCACCCGACACTTCGATTTTGACGGCACCGCAGAAACACTCGCCTTTGTATCGTTTCGTCATCGCCCCTCCCCAACACTCTGACTAAGGATGCGTTTCATGCTGTGGCAGATCGTCGTGCAACGACACCCACGGCACCTTTGATCGCGTCCATACGTGCATCGTCGGCTGCGGCACGCCCGGATCGTCGATTGCGCCGAGTGCAATTCCCCGAAACTGCGGCAGCTGCGCGGGTTCGTACCAGAGCGGTGAACCACATGACGCGCAGAATACTCGCAAGCCCCCGCCGGAGTTGAATTTGGTCACGTGTGCATCGGCAGCCACCGTGAACTGATCCGTCCGCACCAGACCCCACGCCGCGTACGCGGTGCCCGAGAATTTCCGGCAGTTCGCGCAATGGCAATATCGGGCGAAACCGATCGGGCCATTGATCTCGTATGAGACGCCTCCACAGAGGCAGCTACCCTTCATGCTCATCTCCCAAACAACCGTATCGAGGGGCGCTCTCTATTCGTACCCCGGTGCCGGCTGCCACAAACTGAAAACAGTTCCATCAGGATCGGCGCGCACCGCGTTCGGACCGGACGATTCTGCACTGGGACGAAACGATGCCATGCGCGCACGCCGTGTGCTAGAAGAAGTGTTACGGCGCGCGGCCACCCAGCAACTCATCGATCGCCGCCGACAACTCGACGATGGCGCGCCGGCCATCGCCGCGGAACGACGAGCCGTGCATCGTCGCGAGCGTACGCGGCGCCAGTGCCGCGAGTCGGGCGAACGTGCTCGCCGTGTACGGCGTGTACGGCATGTCGTTCGCCATGGGTCCGGTGAGCCCGGCGCGAATCGCCTCGCGCGCGCTCGCGACGATATCGGTGGTCGAGAGCGGGTCCGGGTCGCCGGGCTGGAAGAACAGATCCGAGCAGAAGAGCGTCTGCTCGCTCTCGTCGAAGAAAAGCCCGGCGTCCCAGCCGTGTGGTACCTGCGGTGTCGCGAGGAACTGAAGCCGATGGCGGCCTGTCACGAGCACCTCGCCGTCATCGAGCGCGCGCGGCGGGCGATCGGCGAAGTCATTCACGCTGACGAGCGCGCCCACCGTACTGCACACCGCCTGGCTCTTCGGCGCACAGGCGAGCCACGCGTTGAGCGCACCACATTCGTCGGACTCGAAGTGGCTGAAGCCGATCCAGCGCACGCGCGCGGGATCCAGCACCGAACGCACGCCCGCAGGCGCTGCATCGAACGAACCCTTGAAGCCCGTGTGCATCAGGAAGGGCTCGTCGTCGGCGACGAGGAACTGGTTGAACTGAATCCCGAAGTCGGGATGGAAGGTGGACACCCGGTAGGTGTCTTTGGCGATCTCGCTGACGTGGGCCTGCATATCGATGCTCCTTCGAACGACGCTTTCGAATATTACGTGAGGCGTTCTCTTTATCGCTTCAACAGCCACAGCTTAGCGCTGCGGTAGCCGTTGCGTTCGAGTACGGCGACCTTCGATGACCACGCCGCCGGACACACGGCGAGCGCAGCGCTGAAACCGCGCCGCGCGAAGGCGCCTTCCGCCACCGCCAGCAGCTCACGGGATGTCGCGCCGTCACCGGATGCGACCGAGGCGTTTGCGAAGTCGTCATCATAGAAGTCGTCGACCACTCCGACCGTCTCGATCGAGTGCGCCGCCGGCACGAGTAGCGCCGCAATGGGTTGCGCGATGACATAGCCGCGCACAACGCCCGCCGCGCCGGCGACGAACATGTCGCGATCCTTCAGCGTCAGGCTGTAGCGCATCCACGCCTCAAAGCGACTGTTGGCATCGGGATGGGTAGGCCAGAAGCGCGGGTTCAACTCGGCGAGCGTCCACCGATGTTCGGCACTGGCGGCGACGATACCCCGCACGTCGTCCGCGCCAGCGGGTCGCACACTGGATAAAACGGCGCGAGCGCCAAAACCCGATTTCGCCATATACAGCGTGACGGGCTCATAGCCGTGGCGCTCGTACACCGGTCGCCACGTTCCCGCTATGGGGCAGGACGCAACCAACCCCGACGCACCGGCCGCTCGCAGCGCTGCCTCGGTCTCCGCGAGCAATGTTTCCGCTGTCCCGGGCGGCGCATCCGCAGCAATGCAACAGTCATCGAGGAAAAGGCCGGGCGGGTCAGGGACTGCATAAATCGGCGGCGCCGGCACGATCAATGCGTGCGTGATACCAACGATCCTTCCCGGGACTTCCGCGACATGCCACAACTCCGGCAAGCGGGCGTTGGATCCATCGAGCGTCTTGCCGATGGCCGCTTCGATCCGCGCTCGGGCGTCAGCAGCGACCGACCAAACCAGCGGCTCGAGCGTGCTGCGTTGCTGCGCATCGAGCAGCAGCATGTCGACCATCGCGGGAAGGTCAGCGGGCGTCGCGCGTCGAATCGAAGGCATGTGCTGTCACCTTTCGTAGTGCGTCCACGGTGCCAGGCGTTGCGTTCACGGTGCCAGGCGTTGCAAAACGTGCAGAACGTGCCGGGCACCATCCGCGATGCAAACGGTGAAACCGAAGCGCTGTTGCGAGACGAACCGATCGCGTGGCTCATATTGATGACCGCCTCGAACAATCCGTGCAGGTACGCGGCGGATCACATATTCCATGAGACCCACGTCCGTTTCACCGGTAACGCCGAAGATAGCGGGTCCGTCGGAACGCGGGCTACAAATGCAACGATCGTCACGTTTTCCGCCGCCGACCGATCAAAAGACCCTGTGATGCGCGTCTCGAAGGTCGCGTGATTCGGTTCAAAAATAGTTCGTCCGCACACGCCTCCCGCTGCACACAGCGCGGCGATTCGTCACCGCGAACGCCACTCTCGCGCTACTTCACACCGTTGACGAAGAACCGGCACAACTGAGTCACAGGTCACGCCGAAGCACGACCAATTCGTAAACAATTTGTATGAGTGGCGCCAGTTGAGTCGTAAGCGCGCCACCACCCTACGATCAAAGAGGTCGAGCTACGATGAGGACGATCCTAGCGATCACTTTCGCCATGCTGACGGCGTGGGGCTGGCCGATGGCCGGTTGGGCCGACGGCCCTTCACAGCAAGCTTCACAGCAGGAGATGAAGAGCCTCGACGAGCAGGTTCAACTGATCAAGACCGATGTGTTGAGTATCGGCAGTGATCTGGGCCAGTTGGAAGAACGGCTGCTGTTTCCGTCGAATACCCAGGTAGCCCTGTTCGTCTCGTTATCGCAGCAGGATCCGTTTCGCCTCGACGCGGTGCAGATTCGGATCGACGGTGAGCTTGCAACCCACCACATCTATAGCTTCAAAGAACTCGATGCGCTGAAGAGCGGCGGCGTGCAGAAGATCTTCACGGGAAACCTGGGCACCGGTGAGCACCAGCTCGAAGTCTCCGTCATCGGCAAGCTCGAAAGCGGCAAGGACTACGCGCAAACCCGGCAGTTCACGTTCAGCAAGGGTGTGGATCCCCGCTTGTTAGGCATCGCGCTGGCCGACCCGGGAAGCGGCGACGGGCCGATTCAACTGCAAGACTGGTAATGATGTCCCGCACGTCGCAGGCCGCACTGATGGTCGTCGTCGTATTGTCGACGACCGCGGCTTTTGGCGACCCCAAGCCGCGCGACCTGTATTTTTCCGAGGCACTCTATTACGCACACCAGGGCCTCTACTTCGACGCACTGGCGCGGCTCGATGCAGAACTCGCGCAACACAACGAGCTCGACGAGCCGCAACTGGACTCGTTGTATCCGCTGATCCCTTCGGCCGAGTTCTCTGTCGGGGACTTCGAACTCAACTATCGGATGCACCTGCGCGCCGGTCACGCGATCACCGCGGTGCTCGAAGGCAATGTCGACGAACCGACTCGCAACGACGCCGCTTACCGACTCGCCCGCATTCAGTTTCAAAAGGGGCAACTCACTGATGCGTTGTACAGCCTCGACCGCATTCACGGGCGCGTTCCCGACAAGATTCGCAACGACGTCGAGTTTCTGCGCGCGAACGTCTATGTCTCCATTGGACGCGCGAACGATGCCGCCCCGATTCTCCAACGGCTGGAAGGCGCGAAGACGCTGCACGGCTTCGCCGACTACAACCTCGCGATAGCCTACCTGCTCGCGGACCGTCGCGATGCGGGGCTCGCGCAGCTCGACAGAGCGGGCGAGGTCGACGCCGCTGACGAGCCGACAATGGCGATCCGCGACAAGTCGAACCTGGTGCGCGGAACGCTGCTGATGCAATCGGGCCAGTTCGTCGAAGCGAAGGGGTCCCTTACACGCGTTCGGCTGACGGGTCCGTTCTCCAACGAGGCGTTGTTGAGTTCCGGTTGGGCCGACGCCTCCGCCAAGCGCTACGAGAGCGCGCTCGTGCCGTGGAACATCCTGGCGCAACGCGAGCACACCGATTCGGCCGTGCAGGAAGCGTTGCTCGCTTTGCCGTACGCCTACAGTCAGCTCGCGGTCTACGGCCGCGCCGCAGTTCTGTACAGCCACGCGCTTCAGTCATACGCCACGGAACTGGATAAGTTGCACGCCTCGATCGACAGCATCCGTGCGGGCGATTTCCTGAAGGCGCTGGTGCGCGAAGAAACACGTCAGGACAAGGACTGGGTGATCCGTCTGCGGTCGTTGCCGCAGTCGCCCGAAACGTACTATTTGATGGAGCTGCTCGCGTCGCACGACTTTCAGTCCGCGCTGCAGAACTACCTCGATCTCGAGGACCTCCGGCAACGCCTCGACACGTGGCAGCGCAGCTTCGCCGCGTACGAAGATCTCATCGAGCATCGACGCGCCTACTACGAACCGCTACTGCCCGGACTCGATCAACAATTCAGAGAGCTGGATTCACGCCGTCGGGTGCGCCTCGAACAACACAAGATCCTGACCGACCGGCTACAGGATATGTTGGTGGCGCCGCGCCCGGAGCTGCTCGCAACAAACGCCGAACGCGAGCTGATCGCCGACCTGGATTCGATCGAGGCGCGTATCACGGCCGCCGACGGTGGGCCGGACGCAAGCCTGTTGGTACGCGTCGGGCGGCTGCGCGGACTCGTCACGTGGAGCCTCAAAACCCAATACGACGCCCGGCTGACGCAGTTCTACGAGCATCTGCACGAATCGCAGCAGGCGGTCGACAAGCTCACCGTGCAGTACAACGAATTCGTTCGGGTGCGGCAGGCTGCAACCCACAGCTACGTTGGCCACGACGTCCCGATCAAGCGTCTGCGGACGCGCGTCGCCAACGCGATCGAGCAGACCAAGGCGCTGATGGCCCGGCAGGGCAACGTGCTGGAGCAGGTCGCGATCGCCGAACTGGAACTGCGCTCGCGCCGGCTCGAGGACTACGAAGTGCGAGCGCGCTATGCGATGGCAGACAGCTACGACCGCGCAACGGCCGTGCAGCAGCAGGCGAAAGCCGAATGAAACGCGCAGCAGCCATGTTGACGGCGGGCCTTGTCGTGTTCGGCTGCCAAACGCACCGCGACGATAGCGGCACGCTTGCGCAGCTCGAGAACGTCGAACCGGATCTCAACGAGTATGCGGTAGACGACAGTCTCGTGAGCGCGATGGCGGGCTACCGGGAGTTTCTGAACGCAACGCCAAATCACGCGATGGCGCCGGAAGCGATGCGCAGGCTCGCCGACCTCGAGATCGAAAAAGAATACGGCGTGATGGGCAAGGGTCTGCCGCTACCGGAGAGCGATGCAGGCACCAACGTTCCGGTCGCAATCTCCGCGCACAAAGAGATGGCTATCGCGCCCGCGCGCGAGTCGGACGTCGCGTTCGAAAAACGCGTCACCGAACAAACGGCGTTGCCCGCCGACGAATCCGACGCGGTGCAGTTGCCGGAAGGTGCGGCGGTTACAGATGTGTCGGGTCCGCGCCAAGCCATCGAGACGTACCAGAAGATCCTGCACGACTTCCCGTGGTACGAGCGCAACGACCAGGTGCTCTATCAGATGGCGCGTGCCTACGACGAACTGGGTGAAGCGGACGCGGCCATGGATGTGATCGATCGTCTGGTCGCTGCGTACCCGCGCTCGAAATATCTCGACGAAGTCTATTTCCGCCGCGGCGAATATCACTTCGTCCGCAGGAAATACCACGATGCCGAGGCCGCTTATCAAGCCGCCGCCGCGACGGGCGAAGCATCCGGGTTCTACGAACTGTCGCTCTACAAGCTCGGCTGGTCGCTGTACAAGCAGGAGTTCTACGAAGAGGCGCTGCATCAGTACTTCGCGTTGCTCGACTACAAAGTCAGGAGCGGTTACGACTTCGATGCGAAGCACGAAGACGAGGAAGCGCGGCGGATCGAGGATACGTTGGGGGTTGTCAGTCTGAGTCTGTCGAACCTCGGCGGTCCGGAGGTCGTCGGCGAGTACTTCGCCACCAACGGAAATCGCGGCTACGAAGATCGCGTCTACCGCTATTTTGCCGAGTTTTACCTCGCGAAGCGTCGTTACAACGACAGCGCAACCGTTTACCGATCCTTCGTCGCACTGTACCCGCATCACGTGGTCGCGCCGCACTTCGGCATACGCGTGATCGAGATCTACGACCAGGGTGGCTTTTCGAAGCTGGTGCTCGACTCGAAGAAGGACTTCGCCACTCGTTACGGATTACATGCGCAGTACTGGCAGTACTTCGACGTCAACCAATCGCCGGACGTCCTGAGTTACGTCAAGAGCAACTTCAAGGACCTCGCGAATCACTATCACGCGCAGTATCAGGACGCGAACAAAGCCGACGAAAAACAAACCAACTTTGCCGAGGCGACGCACTGGTATCGCGAGTTGCTCGACTCGTTCCACGACGACCCCGAAGCACCGCCCATCAACTATCAGCTCGCCGATCTGCTGCGCGAGCAGCAGGATTTTGCAGGCGCCGCACAAGAGTACGAGCGCACCGCATACGACTATCCGGCGCACGAAAAAGCAGCGGCAGCTGGTTATGCCGCGATCTATGCACACCGCGAACATCTCAAGATCGCAGCGCAGGACACAAAACTCGCGGCGAAGCGCGACACCGTCACGAGTTCGCTTCGATTCGCCGATACGTTCCCGCAACACGAACATGCGGCGGTTGTACTGGGTGCCGCGGCCGAAGATCTGTACGAGATGGA
>CAYUMA010000746.1:0-10913 GCA_964445675.1 uncultured Pseudomonadales bacterium
TGCAGTGTTCTGGTGCGGCGAACTGTTCGATGCGCTGCCCGAAGCACAACGGCGCCGCGGGAATCTATGGCGGATGCCTGCGATCGAGGCGCTGCAATCTGACGGCCGGCTACGGCTGCGCGGCGGCGGCTTCACGGAGCCTGTCGACGATCTGATCTACTGCACCGGCTACCACTATCGTTATCCATTCCTCGACACCACGCTGCTCGATTGCAATGACAACTGGGTACGCGGGCTCTACCGCGACATCGTGCACATCGACCACCCGACACTCGGCTTCATCGGCGTGCCATTCCGGGTGGTGCCGTTCCCGCTGTTCGAAATGCAGGCGCGGTGGTTCGCCCGCCTGCTGACAGGCCGCTTTCGTCTACCCGATGCGGCGCGCATGCACGCACTCGCGCTCGCCGAGATCGCGCAGCTGCGCGCGAACGGCGTCAAACAGCGACACTTTCACCAACGCACGATCGACTGTTACGGATACCTCGACCCACTCGCCGAAGAATGCGGTGTTACCCCGCTGCCGGACTGGCACCGCCGCCTCGCGGAAGCATTTCTCGCCCACGCGCAACTGCATCAGGGCGACGTCCGCGACCGGCCGTTCGCCCACTTCGGTCCAACTGTTGTGCCTGTCGACTCGTGTCGGTAAAGCACGCACGACCGCATCCCGTCGCAGAGCTCCGACCCGGTACCCCATTTCCTCGACGCGGTCACATGTGCTTGCGGAACAGGTATTTGATCTGCGGACCCATCGCTTGCTAATTCGCGACCCTGTTGGACACTGGGTAGCTCAATGTTCCGGAGCACGGAAGTGTCCGACGCTTTCTTCAAAAAACTCTTCGGCGATTCACAGCCTACGCACCTGGGCACCGGCTGGGTCAGCGGCGTGGCATCGGTCTTCTTCGGAGTGCTCGGCGTCGGCGGCGTCCTCGTCCTGCTTTTTCCCGCGGCTCTGACGCTGCCCGAGGCGCGCGCGCTCTATCCGGTCGACATCGTGCGCGTGATCATTCAGGCGACGATCGCCGCTGCACTCGTACTCGGCGCCACCTCTGCGATCCTGCGCGAACGCAGAGTACTGGGCCTGACAGGCGCCGCGCTGGGCTTAACTGCGGTGCTGCTCGGTGGTGCAAGTACGCCGTTGCCCGAAGAAGTCGCATCGAAAATCGGCATCGGCCTCGACTGGTTTCTGCTGGACCTGCTGGTGATGACCCTCGTCTTTGTTCCGGTGGAGCGACTGTGGCCGCTGCATCCGCAGCAGAAGACGTTCCGGCCCGAGTGGACTACTGATGCGTTCTATTTCGTGTCCACCCATCTGCCCGCGCAACTGATCACCTTCGTGATGCTGTTACCCGCGACGATGGCGTCCAAGTGGCTCGCGATCCCGGTGCTCATGCAGACCGTAGGCAGCTTGCCTTTATATGTGCAGCTGCCGCTGGCCATTGTCGTGGCGGACTTTTCTCAGTACGCAACGCACCTGGCATTTCACAAGATCCCATTCCTGTGGCGCTTCCATGCCATTCATCATTCCATCAAAACGATGGATTGGATCGCCGGTTCGCGCTCGCACTTCGTCGACATTCTCATCACCCGCGGCTTGATCCTCATCCCGATGACCCTTGTCGGCTTCTCGCAGAGCACGATGGCGGCGTATCTCATCTTCGTGTCGTTCCACGCGACGTTCTGCCACACGGACTTCCGTCCGCGCGTGCGGTGGCTCGAGCCCTACTTCGTGACGGGGCGCTATCACCACTGGCATCACGCAGCCCATGCCGACGTGGTCGACGTCAACTTCGCGATCCATTTGCCGTTCATCGATCGCCTGTTCGGTACTCACCATCTGCCGAAAGACGCGTGGCCGGACCAATACGGCTTGGTCGGTCATTCGGTCCCGGCCGGGTTTTTCGCTCAGTTCGTCGCGCCGTTCAAACGCAAAAAGTCCGCCGTCACAGCGCAACTTCCGCAAGAGACAGGTCGCTTGGTTTGAGCGTTCCCGTCCTGGAGGCCTTGACGAGCCCCAACGCGCTCATGACCCGCACGGTCAAATAGCCGAAGTCGAATTCGGCGGGATCGTGGGTGGTCCGCAGCAGATGCGGATAGTAGTGATGGTTGTTTTGCCAACAAGCACTGAATGTCGCCATCACCGGCAGCCAGTCGCCGATGTTCATCGCGTTGTCGCTAACAACGTCATAACGCCGCGAGCCCCAGCGGCGGTCGTGCGTCCAGTAGTTCTGCACCATGTTCACCCATAGTGCGAAGACCCGGACGCCGAGCCAAACCCCGATGGCGAATGTCCAGTCTCGAACGAACAACCACAAAAAGCCGCAGCTCGAGATCGGAGAGATGACGACAAACAGCGGATGAGAGACCAAACGGAACGGCCAGGTCTTGAGGATCGCGTCGTTCGCCATGTCGTCCGTGCACGGGTACGGAACGAGGCAGTGATACAGCGTGCTCCAGAAACCGTCGGAGTCGAGCTTGTTGGGATCGCCGGCGTGATCGGAGAACTTGTGATGCAGCCGGTGGCGATTCACCCAACTCACGGGATCGACGTAAACGAAAAACGTGTTGTTGACGAGCGTGACCGTTTTGATGAACCAATCCTTGTAGTCCAAAGCACGGTGCGCTACGCCTAAGTGGATCATGTCGGATAAATAGAGCCCACCGGAAAACCACGACGCCAACAAGTACGCGAAGCCGATTGCCATTCCCCAATACGCCCCGAGCCAGGGCGGCGCCAGCACCGCCGATATCAGCAGCTGCAGCGCAAGAATCGTAAAACCCAGCACGTTGTATATTTTCACGAGCACGTCCTACAACACGGGCTCGACGGGCAGTAGTCGGAACATCCACACCTGGAATCGTTTGCCGAAACCAACCTGCGAGTCGGGATTGAAGTCAGCCGTTGTATGCCAGCTGTTCTCGGGCTGAATGTCACGTTCGATACTCTCGTTGAGCTGGCGGGCCAGTTCGTGATTTTCGATCAGCACCCCGACTTCGGTATTCAGGTTCGTTGAGCGCGGGTCGAGATTGAATGTTCCGATGAAGATGATCGCGTCGTCGATCACCATACTTTTGGCATGTAGCGAGAAGACCGGAGCATATTCGGCGAGGCGCGGATAGCGCTCGATCAGATCGTCGCGGATTGCCGGATCTGGATTGAATTCATACAGCCCGACACCGGCTGCGAGTAAATCCGCGCGCTGTGATGAGTAGCCGGCGAACGCCGGGATGTTGTCTGTCGATGCGAGCGAGTTGGTCGATATCCGAATTTTGACGCCCTGCTTGATGAGTTGTGCGAATAGCTCGATGCCCCCCTCCGGCAATATCAGATACGGCGACTGAATCAGGATCGACTTTTTCGCCGCCTTGACGGCGTTGATCAGCTGATTCGTCGACTCGCCGCCACCGCGCAGACCCGACTCCCCGTCGTTTTTGCCCGGCACATCGCTGATGAATCGAACATCGCCCCATACCATCGCTCGCATAAGCGCGGGGAAGTATTGGGGAATCGAATCGATCGCCTGCTGAATTTCCGGTTCGAAGTTGGCCGGATCGCGGGCATAGGCGTGCAGCTCAACCGATCGACGCGCGACATCCTCGCTCGAAATATCGGCGAGCTCATCCTCGAGGATCTTTTCCACCGGGATCGCGAATTCGCTTTCCCAGAATTCATTGAAGTTCCCCGTCATGTCACGCACCGCAGATCCCAGCATGAGTACGTCGCGATCGCGGAAGTTGAATTCGTGATTGAAGTCGAAGTATTCGGCGGCCATGTTGCGGCCGCCGGTGATGCCGGCAACACCGTCGAAAATCGCCGTCTTGTCGTGCATACGTTGGTTGACGTCGCGGAATCCCGTGACCGAGTTCTTCAGCTGGTCCCAGACACCCACGCCAACGACATACTTAGGGTTGTAGATTCGGATCTGCACATTCGGGTGCGCCGACAACAGCAGCAGGGTCCGGTCTTCTGCATCGATCAGAAAGTCATCGACGAGCACGCGCACCGAGACGCCGCGTTCGGCCGCACTCAACAACTGTTCGGCGGCAAGCACACCGATGTTGTCCGTACCCCAGATGAAATATTGCACGTCGATCGACTTCGCCGCGTGCAGCGTCAGCCATGCGCGACCAATCAGGGCTTCCTCGCCCTTTTCCAGGATATAGACGCCCGTCTGCGATTCCATGCGCGGCGTGCAGTCGTCGCAGACGGATCCAACCCATTCGTTGATCGACTGCGCATGGAGCGCGCCAGCCGGATTCAACAGGACTGCACCCAGCATAAAAAGGAGGGCACGGAGTTTCGGGTGCTGCATCAACGGAACTCGTAGGGTCGGTTGGAAATGCGCAGGAGTGTACGACGACCTGACGCCGTGACGGAGGCTTCGCGTAACATCGAGTCACGTGGTAGGGAGATGGTCGATGAAGAGCATGATGATCGCTGCAATACTTGTGGCCTGCGTCGTACCTGCATTGGGCGCGGAACGCGAGCCGTCAGCGGACGGGACATTCCAGAGCCAGACGTTCGAGATGCCCGTGAGTACCGCGATGGCGTTCCGCGGCAAATCGATAATGGACCAGCGCGATGTGATTTTCGTCGCGCTCACCAACGGTGACATCAACGTCGACTGGTTCGCCACCTTCTTCGATCGCCATCGTGCAATCGAAGGGCGGATGAAGGATCAGGAAACAGCCGTCGTCTATCTCGAATTCAAACCCGACGGCGGCTTTCTCGGGCTCAGCTACTATTTCGCGAGTGGCAACAGCTGCGGCTATTGTGCCGGCGGCGCAACATCGACGGTGAAACTCGCCGATGGACGGATCGCCGGCACGGTCAAGGGTAAGGACGAGTCACGTACATTCGATGTGGTATTCGATCTTCCAATCACTTCCGACGATCACGGCGCGCTGCTACCGGCCGATGGCGGCGCCCCCGGCAAAGCCTATCTCGGGTACCACGACGCACTGGTGAAGCGCGACGCCAATGCGCTGAGACCGTTCATTTCGGATGCGCTGCGCGAGTATCTGGACGAGGCGACAAAGAAAGGCAAAGCCGCCGCGGAAATGAACAACTGGGCCAAGGAACATCCGGACAACTCGGTGAAGATCACCAAGGGCTTCAGCAACGGCGACCAGGCCGTTCTGCTGATCGACGGCACTTCGAGCGTGCTCAAACTGACGGGTGAAGTCGTCCTGGTCAACGAAGAAGGTAGCTGGCGCGTCGACGACGAATTGACCGAAGTCGTGCTGCAATAGCGGCAACTCTCGTTCGCCTGTCGATTCCTCGACGAGGCGGCTGCGCTGTTCCCGCCGTCCTCGGATCGCGCCGCCGTCAACTCCACGCGATCGGTAGGCGCTGATAGCCGCGGATCGGCGAGCCGGGCGGGCTCAGCACGGCAGCGCCGTCCGCGCGCAGTGTCGTGAAGCGCGCCGACAATTCAGCGAGCGCCTCGGTCAGTTCGACGCGTGCGAGGTTGGCGCCGAGGCAATAGTGCACGCCGCCGCCGAATGTCAGCAGTTGCCACCCGCTCGGTGCCTCGCGCGTGATGTCGAAGCGGTCGGCGTTCGCGAGCGCCGCGTCATCGTGATTCGCCGACAACGAGTGCAGCAGCACGATCGTGCCGCCCGGAATCGTCACGCCGTCGAGTTCGACGTCTTCGAGCGTGACGCGCGGCACGGCCTGCGTCGCCGGCTGCCAGCGAATCGCCTCTTCAACGGCGTTCGGCACGAGATCCGGCCGCGCGCGCAGTTGCTCCCATGCATCCGGATACTCGGTGAACGTCTGAATCACGTTGGCCAGCTGATTGCGCGTGGTGTCGGTGCCGGCGACCAGCATCATCGCGACGCCGGCCAGCAGCTCGTCGAACGACAGTTTGTCGCCCGCTTCTTCGACCGCGATCAGGCGGCTCAGCAGGTCGTCGCGCGGCTGCTTGCGGCGCAGCGCGATCAGACCGCCGATGTAATCGTCGAGCTCCGCCTGCGCCTGCTCCATCTCGGCGAGGTGCAAGCTCGCGTCGAGGCGCAGCGCCAACAACACGGACCCGGCCCAGCGGCTCATGTCGTCGATGCGGTCGGGCTCGATGCCGACGAGCGCGCAGATCACCGGAATCGGGAACGGATTCGTCAACGACTCCACCGCTTCGCACCGGCGCGCGTCGAATACCGCGTCGATGAGCCCGCCGATCACCGTGCGCGTATACGGTCGTAACGCTTCGACCGCGCGCGGCGTGAACGCTTTCGCGACCAGGCGCCGCAACCGGTGGTGATCCTCGCCTTCCATGAACAGCAGGATGTTCTGCTGCCGCCGCCACGTGCGACTGCCCTCGGGAATGCCGGAGAGGCGCGCCAGATCCATACCGACCCCGCGCAAGCGTTTGTCGCGCAGCAAGTCGGTCACCGCCGCGTGTCGGATCACGAGCGGACCGAACGGCCCTTTGGCGAACGTGCCGATCTCGCGCGCGTCGCGCAAGCGCCGACGCGTCGACGCGGTGTCCTCCTCGAGCAGCGGCAGCGGCTCGAGATCCAGGTCGGCATACGTCTTCATCGCTCTATCACTCCCGTCAAGTCGAATGGTTCGCGACGCGGCGCGATTCAATCTTCATCGATCTGCAGCGCCTGGCGCGGACACACCTGCACGGCATGTTCGATTCGCGCCCGCAAGCGCTCGTCAGGGCGCTCGATCAGCAACACGAGGCGATCCTGCGCGTCGATGCGGAACACCTCGGGGCACACTTCTACACAAAGCCCGTTGGATTCGCACAGATCCCGATCGACGATGATCTTCACGCTCCGCCCCGCTCCAGTGGCCACACAGCAACTCTTCCACGATGACACTACCGCAATCAACGTCGCGCTGCTGCGAGCTCATTCGTGGAACGTAACAGGCAGCAGGCAGCTCGAACCGCTTGATCTCGAGACAGGATCGACGCGAGACCCGACTTCGCGACGTTTTCGGCGTCGTCCGGAACCAGCCGCACCGTTTGAGGCGCCGGATCCGGTCGAACACCGCTTTGTAGAAATCGAGTTATTACGGCACCCGGGTGTTGTCGCGCTCGTTGCCGTCGATTGACGCTTGATCTTCGCTGTGGCTACATGTCGACATTGTAGCCACATAGGCGATCGAGAATGGAAGTCTCCGTGCGCGAGTTGAAGAATCGCCTGTCCGAATACCTGCGCCGCGCGCAGAGCGGCGAGCGGATTCTCGTGACTTCGCACGGCAAAGCCGTGGGTCAGTTGGTCGGCCCGCCGCCTGAGGCCGAAGACTCGCAAGCGGATGTCATCGCAAAGGTGAAGGCTCAATCCCGCGTGCGGGCGGGTGACAAGGGTGGGCTGCGAGGTGCACGCCACCCGATCAAGGCGCGGCGTGGCGAGCGTCTCTCGGAAACGCTGCTGGAACGCGAGTGATTCTGTATCTCGACACGTCGGCATTGTTGAAGCTCTATGTCGACGAGCGGGATTCCGATGAAGTTCGTGCGCGGATCGGACCTTCGAACGCGGTATTCACGCACATGATCGCCTACGCCGAACTGCGGGCCGCGCTGGCCAAAGCGTTGCGCATGAAGCGGATCACCCGCAAACAGCACTCGGCGCTGGTCGCCGATGTAGATTCGGACTGGTCTAAATTGAACGTCGTCGACATCGACATGCCGCTCGTACGACGGGCCAGTGCGCTGGCGGAGCGGTTCGATCTGCGCGGCTTCGACAGCGTTCATCTCGCAGCGGCCGAATGGTTGCACGCGATCATTGGGGGCCACCCGGACTTCGAGTTCGGCGCGTTCGACAACGGTTTGTGTACCGGAGCGCGAACGATAGGTTTACGGGTGTTCGGCGGATAGTCGCGGCTCTAGATAGGGTGTCAGTCGGCTGCGTCAGTCGATGTCGACACCGACCGGGCAGTGATCCGAACCCAGCACGTCTTTCCAGATGAACGCGCCGCGCACCCGCGCAGCGGCCGACGGGGACGCGAGCACGTAATCGATCCGCCAGCCGATGTTCTTTTCGCGCATGCCGCCCCATTGGCGCCACCACGTGAAGTGATCGCCTGCGTCGGGGTGCAACGCACGAAAGGTGTCGACCCACCCCGCGTTGGTCCAGCGTGAGAATTCGGCGCGCTCTTCGGGTAGGAAGCCGCTCGTCTTCTCGTTGGTCTTCGGCCGCGCGAGGTCGATCGCCTGGTGCGCGGTGTTGTAGTCGCCCATCACGAACACCGGCCCGCGCCGTTTGAGACGCTGAATCCGCTCGAACACCGCCCTGCAGAAGTCGAGTTTGTAAGGCACGCGGCTGTTGTCGCGCTCCTTGCCGCTGCCCTTCGGAAAATAGACCGACGCGACCGCGAGTCTGCCGAAATGCGCGATCAGCACGCGACCTTCCGTATCGAACCGCGCATCGTTCAGCGTGCTCTCGACACGATCCGGCGCGACGCGCGAATAGATCGCCACGCCGCTATATCCCGCGCGTTCACCGGCAACGAAATTCGCATGCCATCCCGGCGGCGAGCGAGTCTGCGCATCGAGTTGTTGCGGAAACGCGCGCACTTCCTGGATGGCGACGATGTCGGCCTTCGAAGTCTCGAGAAACCGACCAAAACCTTTCGCCGCGCACGCGCGCAGGCCGTTGACGTTCCAGCTAACGATTCGCATGGGGGGTGCTCTAGTGGACTAGCCGCGCTCGCCGAGTTCGTTCAGCATACGTTTGAGGGCGAAGTGACGATAACTGACAATCACCAGTTCACGCACTTCGTCCCAATCGACCTCGTCTTCAACGTCGAGCTCGATCCAGCCGTTGTGGCCCATGTACGCGGGAATCTGATAGCGCTTCTCGAACGTCAACATCGCCTGCATGTCGTTGCCGACCCAGAATTGCAGCTTCATGCGCCCGTGGTAGCGATGCACGCCGCAGAACGTCTTCTTGCCGGCACGCCACACCGGCGTGCCGAACGCGGCTGCCTCGGATGCTTCCGGCAGCCCCAGGCACAGCTTGCGCAGCGGCGCGAGGACCTGCTTCGCGCGCTTCGACGAAAGGGGATCGAATTGTTCCGGGTCAATCGTCTTCGTTGGCGGTTTGATGACGATCGCGGGGCCGAGATCCTGGGTGAGCTGCTTCGGCGCGACGACGAGGTAGGCCTCGCGCACGTGCTGCGCAACGCGCTTCCAGTCGAGCCCCTTATTCAGATGCACGCCGAGCCAACCGCGCGGCCCGACATAGGGCGGCACGAAGAAATGCTCGGGTTCCGCCTCGACGTAGTGTTGTTGCGCACCGGGCGGCGCGCTGAGCCACAGCGAGATGCGGCCATCGCCATGATGATTGACGACGTGCGACGCGAACGTTTTGCCGCGCACGCGGTAGTCGGGGGAGCCGCGCGACAACACTTGCGTCGCTTCGGGGAACGACAGGCAGATCTCCCGCACCGCCGTGGCGATGTCCTTTGCCATGCAATCGACTCTCGAACGATTGGCTCTCGAAAGAGCGGCGGGCCATCAGATCACAGGCATCGCGAAAAGAGGATAGATCGCAAAAACTGAAATCCGCAATTGATCGCAGGCCCCCAGTGTAGGACCATCCGCGCCTTGCGACCTCGGCGCCCTCCCGCACACCCATCCGGAGCACCCATCAGCCAATGTCCGACACAGCGGTTCTCGTCCACGACTACTTCGATGATGCAACCTTCGGCCGGATCAAGGCCTTTGCGGACACCCACGAGACCCCGTTCCTCGTCATCGACACGGCGACGATCGATCGCCAGTACGACGACCTGCGGCGCTATTTTCCAACGGCAAAGATCTACTACGCGGTCAAAGCCAATCCCGCACCGCAAGTCCTGACGCTGCTGAAGGGAAAAGGCGCCTCGTTCGACATCGCCTCGACGTATGAATTGGACAAGGTGCTCGCGCTCGGCGTTTCGCCCGACCGCGTCAGCTTCGGCAACACGATCAAGAAGGCCAAAGACATCCGCACCTTCTATCAGAAAGGTGTGCGCATGTTCGCGACCGACTCGGAAGCGGACCTGCGCAACATCGCCAAGGCCGCGCCCGGTTCCAGGATTTACGCGCGCATCCTGACGGAAGGCACGCTGACCGCCGACTGGCCGCTGTCGCGCAAGTTCGGCTGCGAAAGCGATATGGCGATGGATCTGCTGATCCTCGCGCGCGACCTCGGCCTCGAACCGTACGGCGTTTCGTTCCACGTCGGCTCGCAGCAGCGCGAGATCGGCGCTTGGGACGCGGCACTCGGCAAAGTGAAGGTGATCTTCAACCGCCTGTGGGAAGAAGACCGCATCAAGCTGAAGATGATCAACATGGGCGGCGGCTTTCCCGCGAACTACCTGCAACGCACGAATGAGCTGGCGATCTACGCCGAAGAGATCGCCCGCTTCCTGCACGAAGACTTCATGGACGACATGCCGGAGATCATCATCGAACCGGGCCGTTCATTGATCTCGAACGCGGGCGTGCTCGTCAGCGAGGTCGTGTTGATCTCGCGCAAATCGCGCACGGCGCTGCACCGCTGGGTATACACCGATGTCGGCAAATTCTCTGGTCTGATCGAGACGCTCGACGAATCGATCAAGTATCCGATCTACACGGAGAAGAACGGCGAACTCGAAAACGCAATCATCGCGGGGCCGACCTGCGACAGTGCCGACATCATGTACGAGAACTACAAATACGGCCTGCCGTTGAACCTCGCGACCGGCGATCGACTGTACTGGCTGTCGACCGGCGCCTACACGACGACGTATTCGTCGGTCGAATTCAACGGCTTTCCGCCGTTGAAGGACTACTACATCTAGTCCGTCGCGACCTCGCATGCTCTTCACAGGACCCTGGCAGCGCCGTTACACGCTCGTTGGCTTGGGCTTTGCCGCGACGTTCATTTGCTACATCGATCGGGTCAACATTTCCGTCGCGATCATTCCGATG